>NZ_DASQIX010000075.1:0-100744 GCF_035631355.1 Alloacidobacterium sp. | reverse complement strand
GTCATCAGCTTCATCTGGTTCGTCATCCACTCCTGGCGCAAAAAAGATCCGCTGGTCAACCTGCGGACACTCAAGGACCGGAACTTCGCCATCGGCTGTTCATTGATGCTCCTGCTGGGGCTAAGTGTCTATTCCACCATTACCGTCCTGCCACTTTTCTATCAGGAGGTGCTGGGGTATACGGCGTTCACGGCCGGCTGGGTGGTAGGACCGCGCGGATTTGGCGCCATTGCCGCCATGCCCATTGTCGGCACGCTCGGAGGGAGGCTTGATGCGCGCTATCTGCTCACATTTGGTTTTGGCGTTTTCGGCATTACGTCGCTGATTTTTGGCGGAGTCACGCTCGACACCAGCCCGACTACATTGTTGTGGCCGATCATCATCACCGGCTTTGCCATGAGCTTCGTCTTCGTGCCCATTACCACGCAGGCCTATGCCACTCTCAGAAACGAGCAGATTGGCAACGCTAGCGGCATCTTCAACCTGGTGAGAAACATTGGCGGTTCGGTTGGCATTTCACTGGCGCAGACGCTGCTCACCCGCCGCGCTGATCTCCACCAGCATGACCTGGCCAGTTCCATTGCCCGGTCGAGCTACTGGCTGCAACAGCGCATGAGTGGCCTGACGAACTACCTTAGCCATCAGACCCATCAGGGCAATGCGGCTGGCGCCAGTATGGCGCAGCTTTACCGGCAGCTTGGCCACCAATCCATGCTGTGGGCGTTCGTGGATGTCTTCCGCTATATCGCCCTGACTTGCTTCGGCTGCATCATCCTTGTCTGGTTCTTCCGCAAAGTCCAGCCTGGAAAGAAGGCCCCGGCCGGCGCGCACTAAAACCATTCGGCTGGTCTCCACTAAAATGATTCGGAACCGAATCAGGAGAGAACCTCGCTTGTCCACGCCGCAGAACACCTATGACGCCGTCGAATACCCCGGCTATGCATATGCCCACACCCATCCTGACCAGCTTGCTCTCATGTCTCTCCTCTATGGATTGGAGCCAGCGCCTGTTGCGACCTGCCGTGTGCTGGAAGTCGCCTGCAACGAGGGAGGAAACATCATTCCCATGGCCTACGCCATTCCCAGAGCACAGTTTGTCGGCTTCGATCTCGCTCCTGAATGCATTCACCGCGGGCAGGAGCGAATTAACACTCTAGGGTTGAAAAACATTCGTCTCTTCCAGGCAGATTTACGGAAAGTTGGCACAGAGCTGGGCGAATTCGACTACATCATCGCCCACGGACTTTACGCATGGGTGCCGGAGCCGGTGCGCGACCGTCTGCTTGCTCTCAGCGGGGAACTGCTCGCCCCTAATGGCGTCGCCTTCGTCAGCTATAACGCGCTGCCCGGCAGCTATATGCGGAAGATGGTCCGCGAGATGATGACCTTCGCCGCTTCAGAAGTCGAAGATCCGGACAAAAAGCTCAAGGCGGGGATCGAATTTCTCTCCGCACTTGCGGCGACTCGCGCAGAAGGCGATGTCTACAAAGCGCTCCTCGAAGAGCACCATAAGCGGCTGAATATCAAATCGTCGCACAGCGTTTATCATGACGACTTCAGTCCGGCCTATCACCCCGTTTATTTTTCACAGTTCATCGAGCACGCTGCGAAACATGGATTGCAGTATCTAACTGAAGCCGAGTTGCCTGTGCCCACTGATCCCTGCTTCAAGGCTGGATTTCAAGGCACAATCAAGGCCATTTCAACCGATCTGCTGGAGCAGGAACAATTGCTCGATCTGGCGCGCATGCGCATGTATCGCGAGACCCTGCTTTGCCGCGCCCACCATCAGCTCGAGCGCAAATTTCCGCCGGATTCTTTCGACCGCCTGCTCTTTGCATCGCCCGCTGTCTCCGAGCCGGGAGAGGATGCTTCATCGCGCTTCTATAACCTCATCGGGGACAAAAGACTACATTGCACTCATGCGCCAACTATCGCCATCATGGAAAAGCTGATTAATGCATGGCCGCACACTCTGCGCTATGACGAGCTCATGCCTATCCTCAGGGAGCACGGCATTGCTGAAGCCGATAAGGCGGCCATGATGCTGTTACAGCTCGCTATCAGCCAAATGGTCGAATTGCATTCATGGGCGCCGCCGCTGGCTCCTGTGCTTTCAGACCGGCCGCTGGCCACGCCAATCAGCCGCCTTGATGCGCAGACGCGCGACTTCACCTCGACTTTATGGCATACACAGGTAAATTTCACCGATGCGATTGGCCGTGAATGTCTCAAGCTGCTGGATGGCACGCACGATCGCGCAGGGCTACTTGAGGCACTGAAAGCGAAATTTCCGGAAATACCGGCAGAAGATTTGAAGCAGGGAATTGAGCCAAACCTGAAATTCGCCTACCGTGCTGGTCTGCTGGAAGCCTGACTGTTACAGGTGATGATGCCAGAGGAGATGTATATACTCCTCAACTCCGATCAGCACCAGGGTCACGATGGACAGGACCATCTGCCATCGCTCCATGCGGATTTTGCGCGGACTCAGCGGCGTTTGCCGCCACTGCGAGGCCGGGCGGTTGCGCAGACGGCGCAGTTGCATCAGGACAACCAGGTTCAGCAGAGATCCGATGAGCGCGAGCAGTACCATCGGTATCCGTATCGCATCGGCGTGCAAATGACGCATGACTGAAACAAGGCCAGCGCTTACTGCGAGTGATCCAATACCGATAATGAGGCGTACTCCCTCGAGAGCGGCGAAAAACGTGCAGATGCTTTGCAGCAGCGCAAAAAGGAAGCTGGACCAGGCGATGGTTGCCCGCGCAGTTCCTTTCCCGTGAGTTTCTGAAATCTGTTCCCCGGACGCTGCGGGTTGTGCGGGGCTCGACACGAAAACACCTCTTCCCGGAGAAATAAGTACGCACTTCCTTTATACAAGAGCAAAGATGGTCCAGGTCAGCCGGAAGTCGAGTCTTCCAGCGGCGCGAATTTACGCGTCTGCTGGTCATAGGCCTCGATTGCGCCCGTCATGATGTCGTAATACCAGCCGTGCACCTGCAAAGTACTTTTGGCCAGTCCGGCAGCGACTTCGGGATGCGTTTTGAGGTTGTGTAGCTGGGCCACGATATTAGCGTGGATGAGTGCTGTATGCTGCGCCTGCTCGTCACCCATAGGGTCGCTGGGGTCGCGGTATTGCCATGCGGCTTCAACATAGCTGAGCCATTGGTGGGTAACGGGCAATCTGCTGACATCCTTCTTCTGAAGGACCGCTTTTACCGCGCCGCAATCGGAATGGCCGCAGATGATGACGTGGCGCACTTTGAGGACTTCAACAGCGTATTCCACAGTTGCCGAGTTGCCGCCTGCCATCTCGCCAAAAGGAGGAACCACATTTCCAACGTTGCGGGCAATGAAGAGGTCGCCCGGCTTCGCCTGCAAGATAAGGCTGGGGACAATCCGTGAATCGGCACAGGTGATGAACAGCACATCCGGAGCCTGGCGGTCTGCCAAAAGTTTGAAATGGTCTTTCCACTGCGGGAAAGCATCTTTGCGGAATTGCAGATAGCCTTTGAGAAGATTTTTCATGCCAATACAAATCTACCAAGAAGACAGGCGGTTGCTCAGAGTAACAAGAGTGGTCGCTAATTGGTCGTCTTCCCATCGAGCAGCCATGCGCATTTTTCAATCCGCTTCTCGCCGTCATGCACGACGAAAATTTTAGGTGAGCCACTTGCGGTGGTGTTCCAGAGTGAGACCCCAGCATAAGCGCCGTCTTTGCGGACGATGTAATAAATCATGTCGAGATAGCGAATCTTGTTCATGTCGCCGTTGTAGTTGCGGACAATCCGCCGCAGAGCTTCGAGGCCGGCTTCTTTTGGCGACATGCCCTGCCTCATGCAATCGACGATGGTGTGAGCACCGGCAACCTTGATGTTCTCCTCGCCTGATCCGGTCGCGCCAGCCGAGCCAACGTCCTGGTCGGTATAACATCCGGCGCCAATGATGGGCGAATCGCCGACTCTGCCGGGGATCTTCCATGCCTGTCCGGAAGTAGTCGTCGCGCCGGACATCTCGCCCTGAGTGTTGACGACGGAAATGTGGATGGTCCCGGTTGTCGGCCACAACACCTGTTCGACGGCGAAGGCGCGTTTGTGCGGCGCTATTCCGAGGTCGCCGGCCATACCCATAAGCTGCTGCGAGCGGGTACGGATGACATCAGCCCATTCGGGACCCGGATGGCGCGGAATGGCGCTGTGGTTCAGGGTTGGGGGCGGAGCAGGCTGCTTCCATTGAGGACTTGATAACGGAGGCCCCCAGAAGTTGTGGCTGTTGCGGTCCTCTTTCCACAGAAGCCACATTTTGCGCGCGTCGTCGGAGAGCATGTCCTCGCGCTTGAGGCCCTCCATCACGGCGAAATGCTCCGCGCCCCGGCCGACGAGCATAACATGGCCCGTCCGCTCCATCACTATGCGCGAGACCAGGCACGCGTGGCGAATATTCTGCAGAGCGCCTACTGATCCCGCCATACGCGTTGGTCCCTGCATGCAGCAGGCGTCAAGCTCGACTACGCCGTCTTCATTAGGAAGCCCGCCATAGCCCACGCTGTGGTCATTGGGGTCGTTTTCGCGTGCGACGCAGACGTGATTGCAGGCGTCGAGGGTGTCCGCTCCGTCGAGCAACATCTTGTAGGCCTCGTCGATGCTGGCATCGCCGGTGTCGCGGGTGACAATCACGGGCTTCTTCGGCGGCCGCATCTGTTTGACACTCTCGGCTACCTGCGCGGGCAATGCCTGGCCCACGGTCACAGCGCCGAATCCCGCGGCCGTCATCGCGCTGCGGGAAAGAAAATCACGCCTGGTCGTCATGCCTCGCAGCATATCATTCCATTTGCTTACCTTACCGGCGCGATTTACCCTGTGAAGCGCCATGCGCCGCTACGTTTTAGCCCTGATTTTCTCGTTACTGGCTGTTGCAGCAACAATCCCCGCGACTGCGCAGACAGCCGGCAGCTTCGCCCAGCCCGTCGATACAATCCCCGCTGACCTGCGCGGGAAGATTGACGCTGTAGCTAATAAAGTTCTCGCAGATACCGGCGTTCCGTCTGCATCCATTGCCATCGTGCAGAAAGGCCAGATTGTTTACACGAATGCCTACGGCAAGGCGCGGCTCGATCCGCCAACTCCGGCTGCGCCGCAGATGCGCTACTCCGTCGGCTCTATTTCAAAGCAGTTCACGGCGGCATCGATTCTGTTATTGCAGCAGCAGGGCAAGCTATCTATTGACGATCCAGTGTCGAAGTATGTCCCCGGCCTTACGCGCGGCGATGAAGTAACCATCAGGATGCTGCTCTCACATACCTCGGGCTATCAGGACTACTGGCCGGAAGATTACCTGATGCCGCCGATGCGCAAGCCCGCGACGGCGCAATACATCCTCGATACCTGGGCGAAGAAGCCGCTTGATTTCGACCCCGGCACGAAATGGCAATACTCGAATACGAACTACGTCATCGCAGGCGTGATCGTCGAGAAACTGGGCGGTGAGCCGCTGATGCGCTTCTTGCAGCAGAACGTCTTCACACAGCTCGATATGAAGTCGGTCTACAACACCGATGTAGCCAAGCTTGGCGACACTGACGCGGCTGGATACATACGCTATGCACTTGGCCCGCTGCGTCCCGCGCCGAAAGAAGGCGCAGGCTGGATGTTTGCCGCGGGCGAGCTGGCCATGCCCGCACACGATCTCGCGCTCTGGGACATCAGCATTATGAACCGCTCGTTGCTTGCGCCTGAGTCCTACAAGCAGATGTTCACCTCGGTCAAGCTCAAGGACGGGACGGACAGCCACTATGGGCTGGGCCTGTTTACCGGGCCGCGGTCGGGTCATGCTGCGCTGGAGCATTCGGGCGAGGTTTCGGGTTTCGTTTCGGAAAATATCGTCTTTCCTGACGATAAGGCCGCTATTGTTGTCCTCACCAATCAGGACGCGTCGCCAGCCGCCTCAGCGATTGGCCGCCAGTTGACGCCTATCGTTCTCGGCCTCGATACAGAGGCTGCATCGCAGGCTGAGACGCAGGGCTTGGCCATTTTCAAAGGATTGCAGCAGGGGCAGATCGACCGCACGCTTTTCACTGACAACTGCAACGCCTATTTCGACTCGCAGGCGCTTGGGGACTTTTCATCCAGCCTGAAGCCGCTGGGTGAGCCGGCAACATTTCATCAAATGGCTGACGACTTGCGCGGCGGCATGACCTTCCGCGTCTTTGCCGTCACGTTCAAAGAGAGCCCGCAGCGCCTGCGCGTGACCACCTACACCATGCCGGATGGCAAGCTGGAGCAGTACCTGGTGATTCCGGCGCAGTAGTGTTGGTGCATCGCTTTTGCGCGAAGCGCATCTATATGTGTCGATACGCTCTCGGGGCTGGAGCGACATCCAGCCCTGTACGATATAAGAAGAAGTAAAGAGTCAATGCCACCAACACAGCACAAAGACTATTACGCCACGCTCGGCGTGAAAAAGACGGCGACATCGGAGGAGATCCGCAAGGCTTTTCGCAAGGCGGCGCGCAAGTACCATCCCGACGTGAACCCGGGCGACAAGAAGGCCGAGGAGAAGTTCAAGGAAATCTCCGAGGCCAACGACATTCTAAGCGACGAGAAGAAGCGCAAAATCTACGATCAGTTTGGCTTCTACTCCGACCAGATTGATCCCGCGGCGGCGGAAGCAGCGGCGCGCGCGGGTCAGGGAGCGGGCGCGCACGGACAAGGCGTGCCGTTCGATTTCGGTGGCTTCGACTTCTCCGACTACGCATCCTCCGGTGCGCAGCCCGGCAGCGGGAATGCGCAATCCGGCGGCTGGGGCGGATTCCGCGACATCTTTTCCGGCATGTTTTCGCAGGGCGGACGCCGGCAACAACACGGCCCCGAACCCGGCACCGATCTTGAATATCAGGCCACGGTCGATTTCTGGACGGCGATACGCGGCGGCACCACGCGCCTCGACATTCATCGTCGTGAAATTTGCCCTACCTGCAAAGGCAAGGCTACGACTGGCGGGCCGCATACCTGTCCCGAATGCAACGGCACAGGCCAGGTCACGCAGATGGGTGGGCGGATGAAGTTCAATATCCAGTGTCCGCGCTGCGGAGGCACCGGCAAGGTATCGAATGCCTGCCCGACCTGCCACGGCGAAGGCACTGTGGATCGCACGGAACACATCGATTTCCGCATCAAGCCCGGAACGCGCGATGGCCAGCGCATTCGCCTTGCAGGCAAGGGAAACGCCGGAATGAACGGCGGCGTTCCGGGTGATTTGTACCTCATCATCCGGGCAGGCACGCATCCCGTTTTCACGCGCCAGATCGATGACATCCACATCACTGTTCCGGTAACTGTGGCTGAGGCTGCCTTGGGCGCGAAGATTGAGGTGCCCACTATTGACGGGCGCGCGCAGTTGAAG
The DNA here is from genome assembly GCF_035631355.1 of Alloacidobacterium sp. Classification (NCBI taxonomy): domain Bacteria; kingdom Pseudomonadati; phylum Acidobacteriota; class Terriglobia; order Terriglobales; family Acidobacteriaceae; genus Alloacidobacterium; species Alloacidobacterium sp. The sequence continues at coordinate 93,340 of NZ_DASQIX010000075.1, read as the reverse complement.
ATCCCTCCGGCCACGCAGTCCGGACAGAAGCTTCGCATGAGGGAACGCGGAGTTCCTTCGGCCTCGCAAGAAGGCAAGCGCGGCGACCAGATCGTGGCCATCGAAATTGTTGTTCCGCACATACAGGACGAGCGCTCGAAGGAAATACTGCGCGAGTTAGCCAAGCTCAATCCGGCCGATCCGCGCGAGGCGATCTGGACGAAGATAGGGACTGCGCAGTGACCGAAGACTCGCAAATCCGGGAAGACGCCAACGAATTGCTAAACGCCGCCGTCAATTATGCCCGACAAATGTTGCGTAGATACGGCGCCTTTGGGCCGTTTGGCTTCTCACTGAACGAGAAGCGCGAGATCGTAAATGAAACAGTCCCACGCAAGAATGTGCCGCCCGATCCCGCCATGCTGTTAGACCTTCTGTATGAGCAGCTCACAGAACGGAGCAACAACAAAGAGATCATCGCGGCGGCCACGGCGGCCAACGTGACTATGGGCAAGCCATCAGCCGAGGGCTTTTCCGACGCTTTGCTGGTGGAAATCGAGCACCAAAGTGGGTACTGTATAAAAGCCTTCGTGCCTTACAGAATAGGCGGAGGACAGTTTTTTCGGCTGTTGCCCCGGTATATCCGGTGGGGCGCGGTCCATGTGCAAGATGGAGAGGCGCGGTTGTTCGCGCATTGAGAAAAGCGATGCCGACGAAACGCAAATCGAAGGGTGCGTACATGATCTCGGCGGTTGCCGAGATGTATGACATCCATCCGCAGACGTTACGGCTATATGAGCGCGAAGGGCTGCTGAAGCCATCGCGCACAGAAGGCAACACACGCCTCTACACGGATGGAGACCTAGAGCGGCTGGAATTCATCCTGAATCTTGCGCGCGACCTGGGTGTGAACATTGCCGGCATTGCCATCATTCTGCAAATGCGCGAGCGCATGGAAGAGATGAACCGCCAGATGCAGGGCTTTGTCGATTACGTTCGCAGCGAAATGCTCAGCCGTATGCAGCACAGCTTCCAGCAGCAGGGATCAGCCATGGTGCCGCTGCGCCGTCCTGTGGTGGTTGTGCCTCCGGTCAGGAATAAACGCCAGTAGCTGCTGCAAATCTCGGATGTGAAAGAAAAGGAAGTTTTCGGATACTTCTTCTTTCTTGCAACGCAGTTAGAACATGAGTTGCAGCGACATCTGAATCTGCCGCGGGCTCCCGATCGTATGGCTGGTAAAACCGAGGCCTGTGGGACAGTTGAAGAATGTCCCGCTCGGCGGATTTCCGGCTGCGCACGAAGCTGGTGATGGCGCTGGCGGTGTGCCCTGCACGGGGAAGTCGTTGAATCCCGCATTCTGCGAGACGTTATCACCCGGTATGTCGAAGCTGGTGGTATTGGTCACATTGAAGACGTCGAAGGTATATCGTGCACTAATGCGCTCGGTAATGTTAACGGCCTTGACCAGAGACATGTCCGCGCGCCGTTGATATGACTGACGAAATATGTTGCGTTGGCCTGTCGTAAAGTCTGTCTCGAAGTCATCTCCTGCGGGAATGGCCCCACCGAGATCGCCGGCGTGCAGCAGAGGCAGGGTAAAGCACGCCGCATTGAGCGCCGGCGTTCCGAATGCTCCTGAATGCCCGGTATACGCGCGGTGCGCGTTACAACCAGGCGCCAGAGGCACAACGGGATTGGTGATGCCGTTCGAAGTCCCATAGTAAATGCTGCCAACAGCGCCAGAGTAATCTATAACGCTGTAAGGCTGGCCGCTTTGAATGACGGTGATGCCTTGTAACGCCCAACCATTCGCCACTTTTCCTTTGAATGAGTTTTCAGCAAAAAACTTCGGCAGCTGATACAGATAGTTGAAATTGATGACGTGCGTGCGATCGAAATCTGAAGAGCCATAGCCGTCCCGCAGATTCAGCGGATTGTTGCCGTTATAGAACAGGCCCAGCGCGCTCTGTTCGTCTGTCGCATGCGAATAGGTGTATGAGAAACCAACCTGCAATCCCCCGCTAAGGCGTTTCTCAATATGTGCCTGCAGCGCGTTATAGGCGGAAATACCAGCGGCTTTATATGTCTCCGACTCAGAGGAATATCCAATATAGGGGACACGTAGGTCGATGTTGCCGCCTTCGTAGGTTGAAAGAAAGGGTTGTCCATTAGGCAGATTTGCCGGGGAGCACGAGTAGTAATCGCAGGGCATCGTCTGCACAGAATATCCATACGTATATATCTGATCGTGGATTGGATTCGATGTGCTCGCGATCTGCGCTTGATTAAACGGAACTGGAATGACTTGATGTCGGCCGAGGTTGCCAATGTATCCAATGTCGATTGCGACATCATTCCGTGGCTGCCACTGCCAGTCCAGCGTGTAGTTGATCGAGTAGGGCAGCTTGTTCGCACGGTTGTACGTTGCTATCGCAAAAAGCGACGCGCCGTTGACAATGGCTGCGGCATTGGGGAGGTATTTGGTGATGTCCGCAGGGTTGCCGGTCGGCGGAATTCCAGGAGTGTCGCCCCAAGGATTAGAGAGCGAAATCTCTCCGGAGCAAGGCGAAATAAATGCCGGCGCTCCGGGGCATTGAATCGTGCTTACAAAAGGTGGCGTTTGCGTAACGCCGAAGGGTCCGCTGGTAACTTCGCCCGCCGCATATCCCGGAGATAGATAGGTGAACAATTCTCCGCGGTCGTAGTACATTCCTGCTCCTGCACGGAAGACAACCTTGCCGTCATTCTGCTTCGGAGAGAAAGCCACCCCAATGCGCGGACCGATTCCCCACTGCCGGCCGGTAAGTGTCGTATCGCTCACGCCTTTCGTCGGGTACTGCTTGTTGTTCCCTGCAATGATGAAGCCGTTTGACATTATTTGATCGGCTACATCGTCATAGGAATAGAGCGACGGATCAAAGTTGTAGAGGCGTCCATATTTCTCTGTCAGACCACCGTTCCAGTCGTAGCGCGCTCCTACAGTCAGGCTGAGGTTCGGCAGAATCTGGAACTTGTCCTGCACATAGGCGCCGGTCTGATTGGCGCGATAGTAGCGGTTGGCATCTCCCAACATAAGTGAAGTGGTCGTAAAGTCGTCATTCTGGAACGCGATGTTGCCTTGCAGAAATCCGGCGAAGTTCGCCGAGGCGATCATGCCTTTACCCGGACGTTCATTGCGAGCGGTGAGCTGTGTATAGGAATAGCTGCCCCCGAAAGTAACAGTGTGCCTGCCGAGGATCCAGATAGCATTCGCCGAAGGCATGATGCGGTTCTGAAACATGCCCGTGAAAGGCCCTTGAGTTTCCGATCCTGGGCCAATATTCATAATCGGGTTGTAGATGCCATCTGGATTGTTGGGAGAGCTATTTCCGAAGGGATCCACGATTGTGATTCCGGGAAAGTAACTGGAGCCGAATGTATTAATACCCGCCGCTTGTGCAGTAAAAACCTGATCGTTGTAGCCATAGGCTTTTTCACGCAGGAAGCCGAGCACTCCGGTAACACTCAGCGTCGGCTTGAGGAAAAGGGTGTTGTTAAGCGAGAAAACATGACTCCCTGTATCGAGGTGCTGTTCAAAGCCGGGGACATTGGAATAGGCGTAGGGCGCGAGTGTCGGATCATGCTGGTAGTAATATTTCAACGCCAACGTATCCGTCTTGGTTGCGTTCCAATCCAGATTCGCCACCGCTTGATCAGCTATGAAATAGGCAGTACCGGGGATCGATGCGTTGTCAGGAGTGTTGTAGGTGGGCGTAACTCCTGGCGTAGCGGAGGGAACCATATAGCTTCCATTCGGGAGCTTGTACTGCATCAGAAACAGCGCGACCGGGCTGATTGCACCCGGATCCACGTAGTTTGGGTCGCCTGGATCCGCAGAGCCGGAACCATTGCAGGGATCTGGATAAACACTACTCGGCGCAACAAAGTTGCAGTTGGCGATGTTGGCTAATGCTGCAGGGCTGCGATCATCAGTCAGCCCATATGGAACTGTAAAGCGGGAGATGCCGATTTCCTGGTCGCTAACATGCACGTGTTGATAGGCCAGATACGCAAACAATTTGTCCTTGATGAACGGTCCTCCGACGCCCCCACCCGCGATATAACGATGCAACTGCGGAACCTTTTCATTTGCTGGAATGTCTCCATCCTGCTTGAAGAAGAATGGTGCAGCGTTGAGCCAGTCTGTGCCTCGATGAAAATAAGCTGTACCGTGGTATGCATTGGTTCCTGAAAGCGTGCTCATGTCGATATGCGCGCCGCTTGTCGATCCCTGCTGCGCGTCATACATAGACGTATTCACGCGCACTTCCTGAATCGTCTCAGGGGCTGGCGTCGGGAGGGCTTGCCCAATTGCCAGGTAGACTGAAGCGCTGGTTTGCAGCACGCCGCCAGCTGCCGGGTTTCCAGTCCCTGTGTTGAGCGTGACACGAGACGACGCTACCTGACTCGTGCTTTTGCCGTTGAACAAATTGCTCGCGTCGACACCATTCATTAAGAAACTGTTTGAGGTATCCCGTTGGCCATTGGCCCAAATGGGCGAGTTGCCCAGACCACTATTGGCTCCTGTGCCGCCGGAAACCTCAGCATTCACGCCCGGCGAAAGAATCGCGAGCCCGGTGAAGCTCCCGGTCGGCAGCGGAATGGCATCAATCTGCTCTTTGTCGAGCACATAACCATTCGTGGTATCGACTGCATTTAGCAGCGGAGTTTCTGTCACGGTAACGGAAGTGGTGATAGACCCTATTTTGAGCGCGGCGTTCACTGAAACAGTGCGATCGGCCTGCACCAGGATCGACGGCATATTTTGTGTTTCAAAACCGTCATGGGAAAACGTGATGGTGTAAGTGCCAATCGGCAGATTAACAAACTGATAGCCGCCATCGCTGTTTGTCTTCACAACACGGGTAAGTTTGGTCTGGTCTTCAACCGCGGTAGCCGTGACGTCACCGAGGAGCGCGCCGGAAGTGTCGCTCACCGTGCCGCTTATGGCGCCGAGTGTCTGCTGCGCCCGAGCAAACGGCATGGCAAACAGCACAAAACACAAGAAAAAGAGGAATGCTATCCACTGAAGATTCCTTCTGAACATATGTCGCCTCACAAAGGTTAGCTTGGGACAAGCACTTCAGCAGTCAGCCTTATGCCGGCTGATCACATCGCTGTTGGTCTTTAATGTGAAAACAACTCGACCCGTGAAATAGAGCAAGCTTTTGAAAACCCGGGCGCTAGGAATGCGTTTTTCGAGAGAATAACCCACGCTTGGATGTGCCCCCAAGAGGAATTAGTATCCACCCATTTCGTGTGGATGTTACAGATAAATTTTTCTTATAGAACGCACCGCTTCCGTCTTGATGCGAATGCCCAGGAGTGCTCCGAGTTTGTGCCTTTAATCTGTTCCGTCGTATGTTGACAAGTACGCTTCAGGCCATGACGGTTAACCGAATTTTTATTGACTGTCCGCTATCTACCTACCCCAAGGAGGATGCTTCCGTGGGCTTCAGCGGCGGAATCGGGGAGCACAGCGCGTCCGTTCGCGCCGATGTATGTCAGCGGATCGAGTTCTTTAGATCGCGGTCCTCATCATTCCAGGCGAAGAAGAGAAGCAGATAGCGCGCCGCTGCCGTGCGCTGCTTTGCTGCCCGTCAAATCTTGATGAAAACCTTCTTCTTATAAAGAACCAGCACGGGAATGAAGCACACAGTTACGAATGTGAGCGAATAAAGCAGGGATCCGAAAGCGGGGTCTGGAACATGCGCAAAGCTGTGTGAGTAGATGATGTGGCCTATCGCTTGGTGGTCGGCTCCTATACGGAAGGCCCCCAGCGCGGCGGCGAGCAACTCAGAAAATACATAAACCGCAATAGAATTAGACCCGAACACAACCCAGGGAAAGGTCCAGCCGCGCCGCCATTGCTTGATCTCGATCATCCAATAGAAAACGGCGAGGCCAAGCAGCGACCATCCGGCGGCGAACAGCACATAAGAACTGGTCCAAAGCTTCTTGTTAATTGGAAACCAATGGCCCCATATTTTGCCGAGTATGAGACCGGCAATCGCAGCCACGAGCAGGCCCACAAATTTATTCTGCGCGCTCTTTTTCGTGCGCAGCCAAATTGCCGTCAACATGCCGAGCAGAGCCGTCCCCAAAGCAGGCAGGTTGCTCAATAATCCTTCAGGATCGCGTGTGCCTTCATAAAGGCGGCCGGGGAAGATATGGCGGTCGATGTATGCAACCCAGTTAGCATCCTTGTCCAGCAGCGGAATATCGCGGGTCGGCAGCCCATATCCGGGCACTGGAATCCAGCGCATGATGATCCAATAGCCAAACAGCGCGGCAAGAATGACCACGACCTTGCTTTTCACGTCGCTCTTCCACAAATGCAGCACGCTGGCAATCAACAGGCAGATGGCGAAGCGCTGCAGCACACCATAGATACGCAGAGTCGGCCAGTGAAAGAAAGGAAAGCCATTGACGACTAGTCCCAATGCAAACAGGATGATCGAGCGCTTCACCGCATGTGCGAGGAGAGACTTCTTGGACGCACCCTTGGCCAGACGCGATTGAAACGAGAAGACCAGGGAGACGCCGGCGACGAACAGGAACGTGGGGAAAACAAGGTCCGTCGGCGTCCATCCGTTCCAGAGGGAATGTTTCAGTGGCCAGTAAGCGTACCGCTCATCGCCATTGTTGTTTACCAGAATCATGAAGGCGATGGTGATGCCGCGAAGCACGTCAAGGGAGATGAGCCGCGTCTGCACTCCGGCAGTGGCAGGATTGGTGATAGTCGTAGCCGTCATAGAGGGTATGACGGCTACTTTACCGCGTAAGCATGTTTTGTGGAAGGGAATGGGCCAATTAAGGCTCGACGCGCGTAGTCTTATTTCTTTCCGCTTGCTTGTTTCCGGCTCGAGGATTGGGTTGGCGGCTTCTGATAAAACCTGTAACCCACAAGCCCCCGATAATGCAGGCAAGAATCACGGCGACGATGACGGCGAAAAGTCCCATGCAATCGTCCTCCTCTATGGTAGGAGGAGGCGCAGATAAACATGGTTGCCATAAAAATCAGGAAGACTGCGGCGGCGCGTAACGCGCATCGAGCAGGTCGATATCCATGATGAGTTGCTGATAGACCAGGTCATTGATCTGGTTTGTAGCAAGCAGTTCGCTGGCCGTGTGCCGTTCTACATTGCGGGCTGCGCGCGTCACGTCAAGATAACGGCGCGCATGGGTAAACATCTCTTCCTTGGAAGCGTCCTGCGGATTCTTCAGCAAAGCAAGCCGCCGCCTGTAGGCCCTTTCCACGGCATCATAAATTTCTTTTTCTTCCGGGGCTCTCTCTCTTTCCTGATGAAGGTACAGGATTGCATCCTGGACCATTTTTTTGATTGCCAGCTGTTCTTCCACATTTCCTTTCCCGGTCCGCGCAAGACCTAGCCAGCGAATGACAAACGGAAAAGTAAGGCCCTGAAAAACCAGCGTAACCAAAATGACGCAGAAGGTAAAAAAGATAATGATGTTGCGCGCCGGGAATGGCTGGCCATCTCGCAGCGTTTCCGGGAGAGACACAGCAGCCGCCAGAGCAATAGCGCCGCGCATACCGCCCCATCCAACGACAAAAATTCCGCGCTTGTCCACGGGTGGCGGATTAGGTCCCGAAGAAAACATGCGCAACTTTTGCCCCACCCATGCTCCTGGATAAATCCAAATGAAACGCAGAGCAATCACGATGAAGCTCACCATGAGTCCGCCTGCGATCAACTGTCCGAGGCTTAATTGTTTGATTCCAGCTAATACCAGAGAGATCTGCATGCCAAGCAGCAAGAAGACAATGCCATTCAGGACAAAGTCCACAGTGTTCCATACAGCAGGAGCCTCGAGCCGCGCTCCCAGAGAAAGGAGTTGCGCGCTCCGGTGGCCGATATACAGGCCACAGGCGACTGTCGCCATTACGCCCGAGGTGTGCAGCCTCTCAGCCAGCAGGTACACAACATAGGGCGTCATAAGCGTCATTGTGAGTTCAATCTGTGCGGCTTCAATGCGCAGAATCAGCCGGGAAAACAGCCACGCAACTGCGAGGCCGATGAGAATCCCCCCAATGGACAGATACAGCAGCTTGCCCATGGCCATTTCAAATGACGGCGCGCGGCCATCCAGGATGATGGACGCGGTAAAACTAACCGCCAGCAAGCCGGTGGCGTCATTGATGAGGCTCTCGCCCTCGATAATGTCAACGATGCGCGACGGGATGCCCAGTTTGCGCGCGATGCTTGTGGCCGCAAGTGTGTCGGTGGTGGAGACCACGGCGCCGAGCACGAGGCCAGTCTGCAATGTAAGCTGCGAGAAAAAGAAATGCGCTGCAAATCCTACACCGATTACGGTGAAAGCAACCAGTCCGATCGCGAGCGAAAGAATGCTCGCCATGTTCTCGCGGAGATCACGCCATGAAGAGTTATGAGCGGCCGCAAATACAAGCGGCGGCAGAACAACAAGAAAAACAAATTCAGGACGCAGCGCAATGTCCGGCACAGGCGGAAGAAAACTCAGGACCAGCCCGCCAAGCACAAAGACAATTGGATACGGTTGGCCGATCCGCCGCGCCAGCGCAGCCAGCACGACCACAAAGACCAGCAGCATCAGCATTAACAGTTCAAGGTGATGGATGTTGACCGTCATGTGAAGTTCAAACTATTAAAATCTCTTCGTTTATGTTGCTTTGGATGCAGGTCTTTGGATCGCAAAATCATATATCTTGGCGTTAGTGAAATGAAGATCAATCCCTCTTTTGCTCTCTTTGCTGCAGTTCTTTCTATTTCGTGCGCGGCCCAACAAACCTCATCCAATCCACCGGCAATCAGTTCAACTGTCGTTATTGTTGGCAGCCCGCAGGCTGTTACGCTCGGCGAATCGAACCGCTCGGTTGTGGTGATGGCTACGCAACAGCATCCGCGGACCTTTCAGACAGTCGAAGACCGCCTCCGCACCGACTCTTCCACTTACATCGAACAGCGCGGCGCCGGAGGAGCGCAGGCAGACATCTCCATCCGCGGATCGTCATTCGAGCAGACGCTGGCCCTCATCAATGGTTTGCGCATCAACGATGCGCAGACCGCGCACCACAATCTAGATCTGCCTGTTCCGATGGATGGAATGAGCTCGATAGAAGTGTTGCACGGCGCGGGTTCCACGCTCTACGGCTCTGACGCGATCGGCGGCGTCATCGACTTCGTCACCGCTGCTCCGGAGACGACCTCATTGCGATTTCGCAGTGGGGTGGGCAGCTTCGGCGCAAACGATCAGGCATTTACCGGCTCGGTTCTGGGAAAGAGATGGTCAGAATTAGTTTCCGGGGAGCGGAACTTCTCCACAGGGTTTATCTCCGACCGCGATTACCGAAACGAAAACGGAAGCTCGGAAACGCGATGGAAGACCGCGGCAGGCGAGAGCGATATTCTGCTCGCCGGAAGCGATCGAGCATTCGGGGCCGACCAGTTCTACGGCAACTTCAATTCATGGGAGCGCACGAAAGGTTGGTTTGCATCGATGCGTCAGGAACTCGGCGATAAGACCAGTGCGGCTTTCGGTTATCGAAGGCACAGCGATATTTTCATCCTTCTGCGCAACGATCCGGCGTTCTACAAAAACCAGCATATCGACCAAAGCTGGCAGGGGGCGGTTCGCAGAAACGAACATCTCGGCGCGAAAAGCTCACTTTTCTATGGACTGGAAGGCGATGACGATTCCATTGAAAGCAACAACCTTGGCAAGCACGCGCGCAACTGGGGCGCGAGCTATCTTGATGCTGACCTGCAATGGAAGAAAGTCTCGCTGACCGCCGGCTTGCGGCAGGAAATCATCAGCGGCGGCTATAACGTCACCAGCCCAACACTTGCGGGCAGCTATTGGCTGGGCAGCGAAGTGAAAGTCCGCGCGGCAATGGGATACGGCTTCCGCCTGCCGACATACACCGATCTCTACTATAGCGATCCATCAACGATCGGCAACCCTAACCTCAAGCCCGAATCTGCGTGGAACTATGAAGCGGGAGCGGACTGGTTCGCTGGAGCCGCATCGTACATGTCAGTTACCGGATTCTACTCCCGCCAGCACGACACCATCGACTACGTTCGCCCAAACCCGAACAGCCAATGGCAGGCAAGCAATCTGACTAACCTGCGCTATGCCGGCATGGAAACTGCGTGGACCTGGCAGCCGACTCACAAGCAGCAGATCAGGCTCGCGTGGACATTCCTTTCCGGCGCGCAGCAGGCGCTCAACGGTCTGCAATCGGAGTATGTGTTCAACTATCCCGTCAACAATGCGAGATTCGAGTGGACCGCAGAACCTGTGCGCGGATATGTGCTGCACAATCGCGTCGGTATCGCGCAACACTATCAGAAAGATGCTTATCCGGTGTGGGATGCGGCCATCGCAAGAGAGCGCGGGCGCATTCATCCCTATCTACAAATGTCAAACGTGAGTAATACTGGTTATCAGGAAATCGAAGGAGTGCCTATGCCGGGAAGGAGTTTTAGCGGTGGAGTAGAGATATTGCTGAAGAAGGAAACACGATAACTATTCGAGCATTCCTCGTAGAGTGCTTTCGAGCAGCGCCGTGATTTCATCAGCGGGCAAATCTCTATCGATTCTCATTGGTTCTCCCACGCAAATCGATAGCTTGCCTGAACGAAACCATTTCTGTTCGCTCTGCTTCAGTTCCCCCAAACCCTGAAGCGCGACGGGCAGCACGTCCGCATTCGATTCTTGCACAAGCAGTCCGATACCCTGCCGGAAGTGATCGAGAGGTCCTTCGGAACGGTGCCCTTCAGGGAAAATCAGGACATTATAGCCGTGGTCCAGCGCTTTGCCCATGTGCGCGAAGCTGTTGCGAAAGCCCGCGCTGCGCGGCAGAGGGAATACATTGAAGAGCGCTATGATCAACAGATAAGCCGCAGGGCCCAGTGCATTCAAGAACCATGATTCCAGACCGCGAGCATCGCGAAAATCATTGAGCATTTCCGCAGCCATTGCGATCACGACGCGGCGGCGCATTCTTCCCGGCAGCGCGTATAAGACGAGCGCCCCATCAAATGCAGTGACGTGATTTGCAATGATGAGAAGCGGCGCATCTGGCAGCTCTGGGATCGCTGCGTATTTGATCTTTGGCTTTGCCAACAGCCAGACCAACGGGCGCATAATGCACTCCAGAAACAAAATACGAGTGACCTTGACCGGCCATGACCAGGGCCATTGCGGATAGACTATGCTTTCAGATGGCTGCCTGCTCTCGGCAGGAGAAGTAGTATCAACGCTGGGTTCGCTCTTTTTGATCCCGAGGCTTTGCCTCAGGTCACCGAGTGTTTCTACCCGCGCGATGGTCGCGTCATCGAGAGTGACGCCCATTCGACTCTCCAACTCACTTTGCAACTGAACCCGACCAAGGCTGTCGAGATGAAGGTCTTCATCAAGGCGCGCATTATCGCCCGAAGCTGAGGGAGCCCTGCGAGTAATGCACGAGATCAGCTCGATCAGGGCGTCTGAATTTGTATCTGTTGCAGTTACCTTGTTGCTTAGGGCGTATTCTTCTGCCCATTGCACGATTTTTCCACGCTGAATTTTTCCCGTTGAGGTCCGCGGAAAATCGAGACCAGGCCATACACGCCAGTACCGGATGCGCTGATAATCAGAAAGTAACGCATTTGCCTGCTTCACGGCCTCTGCCGCAGCCGTTTCTCCACCGCGACAGAGAAGCACAGCCATGGCTTCCGTGCCATTCGGCGTCTTGATGGGTACAACAGCGGACGCGTGCACTCCTTCCTGCCGGTCAAGCATGGCTTCCACATCTTCAGGGTGGATGTTCAAACCGGATGATGTGACAATAACCTGGCTTTTACGTCCCAGAAACTGGAGTCGGTCCTCATCGTCGCTGCGGGCAAGATCGCCGGTTGCCAGCCAGTTATCGGATGACTGCGACATCCTGCCCTGCTGCCAGGTTGCAGTTGAAACCATGTCGCCACGCACCAGGAGCTCGCCTTCGTCGCTGATGCGCACCTGACGTCCGGGCAAGACCTTGCCAATTGTGCCTTTGCCGATCTTGAAGGGATGATTCAGCGTAATCAGCGCTGTAGTCTCTGTCATGCCATACCCTTGAATCAGAGCGAATCCCAAAGTGTTCCAAAAAGATTCGAGATCAGATGGAAGCGAAGCGCCGCCGCAGACAAACGCCCAGAACTTCAGTCCGAGCAGTCTGTGAACTTTTCGGAAACGCCACCATCTACGCCAGACTGATTCTCCTTGCGCGCTTTCCATTTCTGTACTTAGCCTGGGATCGAGTATTAGCAAGTGCGAGCGCAGCAAGTTGAGTACACGCGGCACGGCAGCGAGCACAGAAATCTTTTCCTTCCGGATCAATTCAATTAAGCGAGGCGCCTGCAGGCGCGATTCAAAATGGACTTCTGCCCCAAGCAGAACCGGAAGCCACAATCCCATGAACTGCCCGAAAACATGGCTCAGTGGAAGCGTATGCAGAAACCGGAGCGGATGGACGATACGCTCATAGCGCAGGTACTTCTGCATCTCCGCTTCAATCGGCGCGATGCTGGCCAGCACGTTGCGATGCGTGTGCACCACGCCTTTCGGTTCTGATGTGGTGCCGGATGTAAAAAGAATCTGTACCGGCGTATCAAGTTCAAGAGAATCTAGCTGAGGCTTACTCAGAGGTTTTGTCGGTAGAGTGCTCTCTAACCCATCAAGAACAAGCTTCGGAATTGAATCAGGCAGGTTGGTAATCAGCGGCTGGTCGCCGACAATCAGTTTTGGGTTAGTATCGGCAACTACGCGCCGGGCGAAATCTGCGCCACCGCCCGCATCCAGTGGAACTGCCAGCACACCTTGCAGAACGCAGCCAAAGAAGGCGGCAATCCATTCGGCGCTGTTTTGCCCCCAAAGCAATACGCGCTCGCCTGACGCGATCTTCCGACGGTTTAATTCCGCGGCAAAGCGCTCTGCGAGCGAAGCAATCTCGCTATAGCTGGTGGTTTTTCTCCGGTTGCCGCGATATGTAACAACCGCGGTGGCATTTCCCCAACGGCGAAAATCATCGACAAGCGTGGCGAGATGAGGACGCATTGCGAGGCCCTAGCTCCGGGCGAAATCGATGTAGCCGCGCTCCGGGTCAGTATGCAAAAGTGTTACGGAAATCTTGTCGCCTACATCTACACCCTTTTGGCCGCGCACCAGCATGCCTTCAACGTGAGGATGCGTGGTGCGAACAAACGAGCCGTGTTCATTAACGCCGGTCACAATTGCCGTGAACTTCTGTCCAATGCGGCTGCGCATCACCACTGCTGCGATACGTTTCCTCATTTCACGCTCCACTTTGCGCGCGGCATCTTCCTGTTTTGTGCACTGCTGCGCAATCGCGGTCAGCTGGTTATCTGAATAGGGAGGGCGCTGCTTTGCGAGCATTGCCTTGAGCAGCCGCTGCGTCACCAGATCAGCATAGCGACGGTTCGGCGCAGTGGAGTGCGTGTAGTCTTGCACGGCAAGGCCAAAGTGTCCTTCGGCAGTCTCGCCAACACGTTCCAGCACATATTCTCCCGAGCCAAGCAGCTTCACGACCGCTAATGACAGGTCGGGGAAGTGATCAGGATCAGCGGCCTGTCGCTCACAGAGAAAATCGTGCAGGGCCTTCGAGTCTGGTGCACCGGGAAGCTTTGTACCAAACATGGACGCCACTTCGACGATGCGGTCCCACCGCTTCGGCGTCTTCACCACGCGCCGAATCGACGAAAACCCGGCCTGCTCAAGACTTTTTGCCACAACTTCGTTGGCTGCAATCATGAAGTCCTCAATCAGGCCGGTGGCCAGATTGCGTTGCTGTGTTTCTATGCCAACAGGCTCCCCGTTCGTCATCAACGGATGAGTTTCGATAGTTTCGAGATTAAGGGCACCGCGACGATAGCGCTCCTTCCGCAGCCATTGGGCAACACGGTTCTGCAACGAGAGCTGCTTCTGCAACGCTTCGGAAGCAGCGACTTTGTCCGGAGCATTTTTGCCGGACTGCAACCACGCGCCCACAGATGGATATGCAAGCTGCGCATGGTTTCTCACCGAAGCGCGGTAAATGCTGCTCGTGCCGACGCAGCACCCATTTTCCACGGAAAACTCATACACAATGCTTAACCGGTCCTGGCCCTCGAGCAGGGAAGTCGATCCTGTCGAAAGCTCGTCCGGCAGCATGCCGAAGTTATGCACTCCGGTATACACCGTGGTCGTCTGCTCGGAGGCGTGCTTGTCGATGGCCGAACCGGCTGGAACATACGAGTCTACGTCGGCTATTGCGATCTGTATGCGGACCGCGCCGTTTTCCGACTCTTGTGCAAATTCAATCTGGTCGAGATCGCGCGATGTGTCGTTGTCAATCGAAGACCAGAGCAATGCGCGCAGATCGCGCGCCCCCTGCGTTTGAGGTTGTATATCCAATGATTGAACTTCTTTCTGTGCGGCGGCAGAAAAATCCGGATGAAAGCCATGCTCAATCATGGATTCACGCGCGGCTGCCTGAAGATTTGGGCGATGATTCTCGTTCATAAGCTCCAGTCCAAGGTACAGATATCAGATGCGTTTTCGCAAAGCGCGGCCGTAGTTGGCATCACGATGCTGCTCCTTCGCTTCCAAGTAAATCATGCCGTTGCCACGGATCAAGCTGCCTGCAGAGACCAACGATACTTCCGCATCCGTGCAGCGTGATCTCGACCGTCCAACGGCGTCTGAAATTTACCAGCAGGTCTCCAAAAATGCGCGCCGGGAATTGTCTCGGCCGAATCTGGCGCTTGCTGTCTCAGGAATTGTCGGCGGCCTCACGATGGGGTTGACCGGTCTCAGTGTCGCGCTTGTAAGAGCGCAGCTTGGCAGCAGCTCTATTGCTGCATTTGTCGCCATGTGCTTTTATCCCATGGGTTTTATGGCGGTCATTCTTGGACGCGGCCAGCTCTTCACGGAGAACACACTTTATCCAGTCGCGCTTATGCTCACGGAGCGGCGGCACTTCTGGAACACAATGCGCCTGTGGGGAGTTGTGTTTTCCGCGAATGTTGCCGGCGCATTCCTGTTTGCCATGCTGGCCGTGCGCACGGGCGCATTACGAGCGGAATACGCGGACGCGCTTTCGCGGCTCGGCGTTGAAGCGGCGAATTATTCCGCAAGTCACATTTTCTGGAGCGCCGTCGTGGGCGGATGGATCATCGCGATGGTAGCGTGGCTTGTAAGCGGCAGCCATTCCATCACAGGGGCCGTCATGCTTATCTGGGCACTCACATTCGTCGTTGGTATGGGGCACTTCGCCCACTGCATTGCTACCAGCGGCGAAATTCTGGCAGCGGTGCTGCATGGGCAACTAGCTACATCGCGCTATTTTCTCTGGCTAGGCCCGGCCTTGCTCGGCAACATCACGGGAGGCGTTCTGCTTGTGACGCTACTCGAATACGGCCAAGTCAACCTTGAGTGAATCAAGCCGTCTTGCCCTGCCTCTCTTTGAGGTCCCGAAGCAGCCCTTCAATCTGCTCCTCACGTTCCAGCGCGGCGAATTTGTCTTCTAGTGAATCGCCGCCGAGAAGCTCATGGTGTGCAGTATTTTCTGATTCAGCGCCGGCTACACGAAGACGAAAGCGGTCGAAACCTGCGCCATTACCTCCGCCGTTCTCCGCATCCGCAATCTTCTGCCGAACTTGATTGGCCTTGCTTACTACGCGTGCGCGGCGATGCTGAGCAATCAGTATTTCGCAGCGGCTGCGCGTCTCTGTCAGCTTTTGTTCAAGCTTGCGTAATGCGGTGCGCAGAGAGTCGGCTTCGTGCGTCTGGTCTTCAATCTGCTGCGTAAAGCCTGTAGCCATTTGTTCGTGACTCAGCGCACGCTCCAGTGCAGCCCGGGCCAAATCGTCTTTGCCCTTGCTCACAGCCAGCTCGGCTTTCTTGTGCCATTCTCCTGCGGAATCGTCGTGCTCTTTCTTCTTTTTTTCCAGCAGATGCTGGTCGGCAATTGCAATCGCGACCTGCGTTTTCACCTGCAACAACTGGTTCTCCATATCGAGCACCAACTGCTTCAGCATCTTTTCCGGATCTTCCGCTTTATCGATCAAGTCATTGACATTCGCGCGCAGCAGGGCCGCAACGCGTTCCAGGAGTGCCATATCTTCCTCCTTATCTTGAAAAAAGTAAGTGGACGGAGCACAAGGCTCCGTCCCGGATTAAGTGTTACTTGCCATCGACTGTGGCCGCCCCATTCGGACGCGCCCGCATGCTTTTTACGTTGCTCATCAGCTCGTGCATATCCATACCGGAAAGAGCTTCAAACAATGCCGGTACCTGCGCGGCGATCTTCGTGATGTCGCCTGTGAGTTTATTTACCCCTGCCGATCCATCATTGCCAGTCGAGACGACGGTGATTTTGTCGACTTTAGAAAGCGGCTCAGACATGGCCCGAACAACATCGGCCATATTGCTGATCAAGCGGTCAACCACCGCCGCCTGGTTCCATTCCTGATAAGCTTCAGCCTTCACGTTCATCGCCTTGGCCTCGGCCTCGCCCTTCTGGAAGATGATTGAGGCTTCAGCTTCGCCCTGCGCGCGAATTGCAGCGGCGCGGCCTTCAGCCTCAACTGTCAGGCGAGCTTTCTCCGCGGCAGCAAGGTTCTCAACCCGTTGGCGCTCGATCTCCGCCTGCTTCAACACGGTCGCGATCAGCTCCTTTTCATGGCGCAGAATTTCAGCTTCCTGCACCTTAATCTGCTGTTCCTTTTCAACCTGCTCGACTTTTACCTGTTCAGCGATGACCTGCTGCTGCATCACATTCGTCTGCAACTCGTAGGCTTTATCGGCCTGCGCCTGCTGCCTGCGGCTCTGCTCGGCAAACTGCGCTTTCTGGATATCGAGATCGCGCTGCGCCGCTGCCTGTTTGGCCAGAGATGCAGTCTCAGCAATCACGCGCTCCTGATCGGCTGCAGCTTTCGCAATCGCAGCCTCGCGCAGTGCATTGGCCCTACGAATGGCTGTATCGCGCTCCGCTTCCGCAGCAGCCACATCGGCGTCACGGCGAATGCGAACAATATCCGGACGTCCCATATTGGTGATGTACTCGTTCTTGTCGCGGACTTCCTTGATGGTGAACGAGACAACTTCAAGGCCCATTTTGCTCATGTCGTCAGCGCAGGTTGCGCGCATCCGGTCAGCCACCATCTCCGGCTCTTTCACAATCTGCTCGACCGTGAGCTGGCCGATGATGCCGCGCAGGTGACCTTCCATCACCAGCCGAATCAGGCCCTCGCGCTGCGGAGGCGTCTTTGTCAGGAACTGCTCTGCAGCGGTAAGAATCGACTCCTGATCTGAACGCACCTTGATCTGAGCAACGGCTTCGACCGTGACGGCGACGCCCTGTTTGGTGTAGAGATCCTGTTGCGGAGCCACGTCAAACGACATGAGTTCGAGTGAAAGCTCGCGGCAGTTCTCGACCATCGGGAAGATGACTGTACCGTGGCCTTTAATGACACGCGGTCCGCGAAATCCATAAACAATGAGCGCCTCGTTCGGGCCGGCTTTGCGAAACATCTTCGCTAAAAGCCCTGTCAGAACGATAATGGCCAATAGACTTAATCCAACGATGATGATGACTGTGTTCGTCATAGCGGTCCCAGTCCTTTCTACTGGGAAAACCGTGTGAGTGAATGGTTGACATTACGCGCCGGGGAACTACTTCAACTCGTCAGCAACTTCGTCCCAGCGGCGCACCCAGGCGATGCCCTGCTCGTAGCGCATCACCACTACTTCCGTATCGCGCGGAATCGGCAGCCCGTTCTCGCTGCGCGCGGCAGCGAATCGGCGAGATCCGTTCTGCGAAAACAGAATCTCTCCCGTGCCATGGTCGCGGATTGCTCCGCTTACGCGGCCTACCATGCCGAGGGTCGCCGTCTCCTCTGCCGTCAGCGCGTGCTCATGCGGCGCCAGCACATGCGCCATGAACCAGAACAGCGCCGTAGCGCCGGCAATTCCCGCAATCGTTGACAGCAGCAGCACAACGGGGACTACAAATCCGCCATACCGTTCCAGCAAGTAGCCGGCGCCGCCAAACCAGCAGAGAAAGATCACCAGCGTGAATCCGTTGATCGGGCTTACTGAGTTTGAACTTCCGCCGTGACCGGCGCTGCTGTGCACATGCCCTGCTTTTGCCAGATGCAGGTGCATGTGACCGATGTGAAAGTGCGAGAAGCCGCCCACGAATGCAATCGCGCTGAGACAAAGCCCCAGTGCAAAGCAAAACAGGTAGAAACCTTCCCACGTCATTTCTGCCTCTCCTTTCCGGACAGCCTTTTTGCCGTCCGGTCTTTTCCATGTTCCGGTCGCAGTACCTCCAGTAGCCGCTCCACCAGCCCCGGGGTATCCATCACTGCTTCCAGCAGCAGGAGGCACTGCCGTGTATCGTTACGCCGGGCCAGCGTCAACAAAGCCTGGCGCAGCGCAGGATCGCGACGGAAGCGCTCGGCGCCGCTCACTAGCCAAAGGTCGAGTTTGTCTTCCAGCGTGCGAGCGTCGCTTAGCAACTCGGGGTGATAGCCTTCCGGGTCATCCACCAGATAGCCTGGATGCACCTTGAAGAACTTCGCCAGCAGTTGCCGGGTCGTGTTCGTCAAGTGCGGCCGCGCGCCGCTCTCAATCTGCGACAGGTACGACTGGCTCATGGAAGCTCCGAGTTCGGAGCGAATCGCCTTGAGCAGTTCCTGCTGCGTCATGGCCCGGTTCAGGCCGCGCAGACTGCCTTCTACTTCGCGGAGATAACGGATTTTCTCGCCGAGCTTCATATCGCAATCTGTGATATTTATATCGCTGATTGCGATATATGGCAAGAAAAATCAACAAGCTCTTGTGAAAATTGGCTGGCATACATGCGCTAAGTTATTGATATACAATAATTTATTAGAGAAGCTTAGAAATGCGCGCCATCAGGCCTAGAGCGTCAAAAGGCGCGCGTACTTTGGCGTCGTTATCGAAATAGACGTACACATCTCGTGAATCGCACGCATTTGCAGAAATCGGATTGGCTTTCATATCGCCCGCAGATTCACCACCGCGGGCCCATGTCGCAACTCGCGAACCCCATTCATCCAAAGCGGCGCTATAACCGCTGACGTAAAGTTGTTCGGATCCATGCAGCCTGCAATAGACGAAATCAGAAGTTACATCCATGAGTCGTGGCCATTCAACCGTATCGGCGCACACTAAAGCTACACGATATTTACGCAGCAGTTCTATGAATTCCGGCGTTACGAAACTCTTGTGCCGAATCTCCATTGCATGACGGACTTTGATTTTGCTTTCCGGCTCAGTGAAGGCGCGGCCTTTCATCCAGGGGTCATGGCTCTTCGCCAGCATAGAAGCGTGCATAGTATCGTGCGGCAAGAGCATGAAAAATGACTCAATCAAGTCGCGATCGAATTTAAAGCTTGGCGGGAACTGCCAGAGTATGGGGCCAAGTTTTTTTCCGAGTTGCAGCAGACCCGATGCGAAAAAATTTGCAAGCGAAAGCTCTATGTCTCGCAGTCTTTGTATGTGCGTGATGTAGCGCGATCCTTTAACTGAAAACACAAAATCGTCAGGCGTTTCCCTGGCCCAGCGCGCAAATGAGGTGGGCCGCTGCAGGGAATAGAACGTCCCATTAATTTCAATGGTTGGAAACTTGCTGGCGGCATAGGATAGCTCCTCCTTTTGAGGAAGCAGCTCCGGATAGAAGACGCCACGCCAGGGCTTGTAAGTCCATCCGGATATTCCGATGCGTACTGTGCCGCGCATTTTCACTGCTATGCCAATTGCCGGTCGAAGGTTGTCCTCGACAGGAATTTCTTTTTGTCACTGCAGGACATACTAAGGCACGTTTGAACCGCATCTGAAAAGACGTAAGAGGCACGGTCTCTTTTCAGGAGCAAAAAACATGAACATGAGGAAGAGCTATAAATTTCTCTCCGGATCGGTTGCGGTACTCGCGAGTGTCCTGGTGATATCCGGCTGCAACAACAAGCCGGCGCATCCCGACGAGAAGTCGGCGGTAACCAATGCGCTTAACAGCAATAATCTGAGCGACGTAAGCGTTTCTCAGGACCAGAACAAAGGTGTGATGACGCTTACCGGCAATGTTGCGTCGGCGGACCAGAAATCAGAGGCGGAAGCCCTCGTAAAGCAGGCAGCGCCGGACTACACCGTCGCCAATGAAATCGGGGTCCGCCCAGAAGGCGCCGAGAGTCAGGCAAAAGCTGTTGATTCCAGTCTTGACAGCGCAATCGAGGATAATTTTAAGGCGTCTTTGAAAGCCAACAAGCACCTCGATGATCAAAGCATCGATTATTCCGCAAAGAACGGAACGCTCATGCTGAAGGGCAGCGTTAAGACTGCTGCTCAAAAAGCCGAAGCGGGCAAATTGGCAAAAGAAGTGCCAAATGTTCAACAGGTAGTGAATGAAATCGAAGTTAAGCCTGGCAAGCATTCGACTGCAAAGTCATAACCAGCCACTTTGGCACGGGAGCTCTAACCAGGGCTCCCGAATTTTCCTCTCATTTTGTTTCCCCGTGCATTCCACGAAAAACAGCATCTCTGCGAAAATTTCAGCAGGGAAGAACAGACATGAGTCGTTTACGAGGACATACTGCAATCATTACCGGCGCAAGTTCCGGTATCGGTCAAGGCATTGCAAAACGTTTCGCCGAGGATGGCGCGAATATCGTCATCAACTACATTGGACATCCCGACGGCGCACGAGAGACGTTGAAAATGGTGGAATCTGCAGGCGCTCAGGGCGTGATCGTTCAGGCTGATGTATCGAAAATCAGCGAAGTCGAATCCATGATGGATGAAACATGGAAAAGACTTGGTTCGGCGGACATCCTTGTCAACAACGCGGGCGTGGAATCGAGAGCGCCATTCCTGGAAACCAGGGAAGAGGACTTCGATCACGTTATCGCCGTGAACCTGAAAGGGCCGTTTTTTGTCACGCAGGCCTTCGTGCGCAAACTTGCCGCGGAGAAGAAGCCGGGCCGCGTCATCAACATCAGTTCTGTTCATGAAGATATTGTCTTTCCCGCAGTCGCTCCCTACTGCGCCAGCAAAGGGGGCTTGAGGATGATCATGCGCACTCTCGCTGTTGAACTTGGAGCGCTTGGAATTACCGTCAACAACATTGCTCCCGGCGCCATCGCCACGCCCCTCAACCGATCGCTGCTAAAAAACAAGCCGAAGCTTGATGCGCTGCTCAGACATATTCCTCTTAATCGTCTCGGCACTCCGGAAGACGTGGCGGCCATTGCATCCTGGCTGGCGTCAGATGAGGCCAGCTACATTACCGGAGCAACGTATTACGTCGATGGCGGCCTCTCACGCTATTACAACGAATAGGCGGGGAACAGAAACGATGCATCGGTCCAGGGTCTGGGCGCCGAAGGCGAATACCATTGGCGTCTGTATAGATGACGCCGTTCATCAGATGGAGAATATAGGCGGCGGTTGGTGGCAGGTCGATGTGTCGGGCGCAAATGCCGGGACTGAGTATGCTTTCGTGATTGACAAGACCGGGCCTGCTCTGCCCGATCCACGTTCCGCATGGCAGCCGCATGGAGTGCATGGTCCATCGCGCATTGTCGATCACGCGGCCTTTGCATGGACAGATGCGGAATGGCAGGCCCCGCCGCTTGCCAACGCCATCATCTATGAGCTCCATATCGGCACGTTCACACGCGAAGGAACATTCGACGCGGCGCAGCAGCGCCTCTCATATCTTAGGGGTCTCGGCATTACGCATGTGGAACTCATGCCCGTCGGAGCCTTTCCCGGGAAGCATGGGTGGGGATACGACGGCGTCGATATCTTCGCGCCGCAACAGGCCTACGGAGGCCCGGAAGCATTGAAGCGCTTTGTCAACGCTTGCCATGAGCACAGGCTAGCTGTGCTGCTCGATGTGGTCTACAACCATCTCGGCCCATCCGGAAACTACCTCGCCCGGTTCGGCCCATATTTCACGCACGCGCACCACACGCCGTGGGGGGACGCTGTCAATCTTGAAGGCGCAGGCAGCCACGAAGTCCGCCGCTTTTTCTGCGACAACGCGCTGATGTGGCTCCGCGATTATCACTTCGAAGGCCTGCGTCTCGACGCTGTGCACGCCTACATGGATCGCTCCGCGATTCACTTCATGGAACAGCTTTCCACGGAAGTCCGGAGGCTCGAAGCGGAAACCGGCAAGCACTACCTCGTGATCGCCGAAAGCGATCTCAACGATCCGCGATTTGTTAAGCCCATCGAAGCAGGCGGCTATGGTATGGATGCGGAATGGAGCGACGATTTTCATCATGCGCTCGTCACTATGCTTACCGGAGACCGCAGCGGTTATTACTCTGATTTTGGCTCTATCGCTGATCTCGCGAAGGCATTGAAATCGGTCTTTGTATATGACGGAATCTACGCGCCGCATCGCGACCGCATACAAGGCCGTCCCGTTGAACGCATTCCAGCATGGCGATTCCTCGGCTACTCACAGAACCACGATCAGGTGGGCAACCGAGCTCGCGGCGAGCGCCTGTGCCATCTCGTCAATGCCGGACGCGCAAAAATCGCTGCAGCGCTGGCATTGACAGCGCCATTTGTGCCCATGCTGTTTCAGGGTGAGGAGTGGGCCGCGTCATCGCCATTCCAATACTTCACTGACTACGAGGACAAGGAGCTTGGCCGCCTCATTTCTGAAGGCCGTAAGAAGGAATTTGCCGCCTTCGGCTGGAATCCGGACGACATCCCCGATCCGCAAGATGAGGAGACATTCCTGCACTCGAAGTTGAAATGGGACGAGCAGTTACAACAGTCGCATGCCGACATGCTCGACTGGTATCGAAAGCTTATTGACTTGCGCAAATCTTATCCCGACCTGACGAACGGCTCGCTTGACGAAACGCACGTGGAATACAGCGAAGAAGAGAAATGGCTTGTTCTGCGTCGAGGGACGATTGAAGTCGTCGTCAATTTGGGGAGCCGTCCGCTGGAGCGGAGTGTCACGGCCGGGACAAGCATTCTGCTGGCGTCAGGCAGTACAGCGTTGGAAGAGACATTGCTCAAGCTCCCCTCGGATTCTGTTGCCATCCTCAACTCAGATGGGCATTCTTAAATCCTTGTTGTAGGCTAATTCTTCGCATGAGTACGCTCGAATTCTCAGGCTGGATATTCGGCAGTTCGGTCCTGGCTGGCCTCCTCGGAGCGCTGACTGGCCTGGGTGGCGGCGTTGTCATCGTTCCCGTCCTCACGTTGCTGTTTCATATCGACATTCGTTACGCTATTGGCGCCTCGCTGGTCTCGGTCATCGCCACGTCTTCCGGAGCCGCCGCTGCGTATGTGCGTGAAGGCTTCTCCAATGTTCGTATTGGCATGTTTCTTGAGATCGCAACCACGCTGGGAGCGCTCGTCGGCGCATATCTTACAGCCATTGCTTCCACGCATGTCATCGGTTTTATCTTTGGGGCAGTGCTGCTTTATTCCGCCTACGCGTCTATGCGCAGCCATCCTGAGGACGCCAAATGCGCGCCCAATGCGCTGGCACTGAAGCTGAATCTACAGGGCAGCTATCCTACGTCGCATGGGCCGGAATGCTATGTAGCGCAAAATGTGCCTGGAGGCTTCAGCCTCATGTTTGTTGCCGGAGCCTTGTCCGGGCTGCTCGGCATTGGCTCAGGGGCCGTGAAAGTGCTCGCCATGGATCGCGCCATGCGTCTGCCATTCAAGGTCTCAACAACGACCAGCAATTTCATGATTGGCGTCACAGCTGCCGCGAGCGCGGGAATTTATCTCAGCCGCGGTTATATTTCACCCGGTCTCGCCATGCCTGTCATGCTGGGCGTGCTGGCCGGCTCGCTGACCGGCACACGCATTCTGGTCAAGGCAAAGGTCAAAACGCTGCGGTTGCTTTTCGCCGGCGTGATTATTTTGCTTGGCATTGAAATGATCTACAACAGTCTGGCAGGCAGGCTCTGATGATGAACGACGAGAAGATGGACCTTGCCATTGGCCGACTGCTCCGCGCCGGGGTGCTCATCGCTGCCGCTGTCGTGCTTGTAGGCGGCCTGTTGTATCTGAACCAAAAGCGCGGGCCGCGCCCGGACTATTCCGTGTTTCACGGCGCGGCTGCAGAATTGCGCAGTCCGGCTGGAATCGTACGGCATCTTTCAGTCAGCAACAGCGGGTCCATTATGCAATTAGGATTGCTACTGCTGATTGCAACTCCCGTCGCCCGCGTTGCCTTTGCCGCATTTGGCTTTCTTCTTGAGAAAGACTGGCTTTACGTCGTAGTGAGTCTGATCGTGTTTGCAGTGCTCATGTATAGCCTGCTTTACGACCACTAGACAAGTGGCCGCACTAACCGCGGATATCGGGTGATCCAGGTCTCGATTGTGAGACATGGGATCTATTTCGAGCCAACTGGCGCGATGGGCACTCGTTAAGCTCACAAACAGATCGTTGCGCCAGATCATGCAACAGCAATTTGCGATTATCACCCGCTGGCATTGCCGCCAGCACCTCGCGCCGCAATTCGCCCAGCGCGGCAAGCCATGGACTCAGGTTGTCAGGGAGTTGTTCGTCGATCTCCTTGCGCAATTGCTGGGCCAGCGCCGGACTCTCTCCGGCGGTAGAAATGGCGATTTGCAGATCGCCGCGTTTGACGATGGAAGGGAAATAAAAATCGCAGTTCGGAGGATCGTCAACCGCATTGCAGATCACATTGCGCTGCAATGCCTCGCGATATACCGTTGCATTGACCTCAGGAACATTGGTTGCTGCAACGACAAGAAATACCCCATCCAGATCGCCAGGCACGAACTCGCGCTGATTCCATTCAATCCGCCCAGGACGCGCAATAGCGGTTAATCCAAGGGTTGCTTCCGGAGCAACCACCGTGACATGAGCGTCCGCCGCCAGCAGGCTCTGTATCTTTCCTTCCGCAATTTCCCCAGCGCCGACGACCAGACATCGCCGGCCTTCCAGCTTCAGAAAGATTGGGAAAAGACTCATCCAGCAACCCCAACAGGAACAGGCCCCACAGGCAAGTCCCGCGCGACGGCTTCAACTGCCACGCCTGAAAGGCGATTGCGGATCTCTTCTTCCGTATGCCGCCCGAAATAAGCGCGCAGGTTCTCTGCTGGCTTTCGTTCTGATAGGTAAGAGCGCAGAAGACGCGCAATGGCTGCAGGCGCTTCGGTCGCGGCAACCCGGTAGCCAACCTGCCGCGCGATGCCTGCGTATTTGCCGACCGCCCCGCCCACGCAGAAATAATACGCGTCCACCATCTTGGCGTCCTGTTTCACTTTTTTGCCTTCGAGGCCGATATCGGCAATCCAGTGCTGGCCGCAGCCATTCGGGCAGCCGGTTACGTTGAGCTTAAGCTGCTCGTCAAATTGCGGAACAAGCTCCTCAAGCTCTTCCACCAGCCAGCGGGTAAAACCTTTCGTCTCGGTAATCGCGAGCTTGCAGAACTCCGTTCCAGTGCAGGCAATCGCGCCGCGCCAGAAGGTCGATCCTTCCACGCGCATGCCAATCTTTTCAATCTCGCCTGCCAGATCGATGGCTTTAGCAGTAGGAACGTCAATAAAAATCAGGTTCTGCATCACAGTCGCGCGCAGATTGCCCGAGCCGTAGCGTTCAGCAAGCTCCGCGGCGGATGCAAGCTGGTCGCCGGTGAGACGCCCGCGCAGTACCGATGCGCCAACGAAGCTCAATCCCTGCTGCTTCTGCTTATGAATCCCAACATGGTCGCGCAGAATGTCTTCCGGCTCGTCCTCGGCCACTCCTGGATCAAGCTTGTAGCCAAGCCGCGATTCCAGCTCGTGGAGAAATTTCTCCGCTGTCCACCCTTCGCGCGTAAATAGGTATTTCAATCGCGCACGGTCGCGGCTCTCGCGCAGCACCTGCTCATCGCGAAAGATCTCAGCGACGCCGCGCACCGCATCAAACGCCTGCTCCGGCTTGATAAAGGCATTCAGCTTTACCGCGAGATGCGGCTGGTTGGAGAGCCCTCCGCCTACGCGCAGCGAATAGCCCACTTCGCCGCCGCGGCGAACGGCCGTCAGCGCCACATCGTTCAGCTCCGGATAATTGCACCAGACGGAGCATCCGGAAACCGAAATCTTGAATTTGCGCGGCAGGTTGTAGAACTCAGGATTCGCAATCAGCTTGTGCGCGATTTCCAGCGCCAGCGGAGACGCGTCCAGAATTTCCTCATGATCGATTCCCGCCAGCGGACAGCCAGTCACGTTGCGGACGACATCGCCACACGCGCCCTTCGGTGACAACCCAACGGCATTGAGCGCGTCCACAATCTCAGGCAGCGATTCAATCGTGAGCCAGTGCAACTGGATGTTCTGCCTGACCGTGATGTCGGCCAGGTTGCGCGCATGTTTCTTCGCGATGTTCGCAATCACGCGGAGCTGGTCGGCGCGGATGATCCCGTTTGGAATGCCGACACGCATCATGAAGTATTCCGAAGCCAGCCCTTCGCCGCCTTTGCCGCCCACCGCGCCTATGCCGTCGCCCTGCGTGTAGACGCCCCACCATTTGAAATAGGCCGACGCCCACTCGGGAACGACACTGGCGCGCCCCTGCCGCGCAAACTCGCGCACCTCGTTGAAGGCCTCCCACGGGTTCTTCTCGCGCTTCAGGCGTTCCATTCTTTGCGCTTTGGTTTCTTTCGGCGGTGCAATGTCTGTCATGTGTCAACCTGTCGGAAAATAGAAAACCCGCGTCAGTCTTAGCTGATACGCGGGCTTTAATGTGAAACCTGGAACTTAAATGTTCGCTGGGGTCATTCACTCAAAGTCCGGCGCGCGCAGTGACAACACCCGCAACAAGTCGCCGGAATGGATGAATGAGACATTTGTACAAGAGTAACGGTTTCGCAGAGGCCAGTCAAGAAGACCTGCCTCTGCCTGGTATGGGCTAGAAGTTGAATGCAGCTTCCAGGAAGATACTGCGGTTACCTGCTGTCGGAGGTCCAAAGAAGCCCCCGGCCAGCGATTGTGATTTATCAAAGAACGGCGAGAGCAGCGTTCCGTTCGGCGTTCCCAGGTTTTGATGGTTCAGCACGTTGGTTGCGAAAGCGGTAAATGTCAAGTTGTACTTGCGCGATACAGACGCATCCAGGCGTCCGGGCCCGCTCTGGTTGCCGCTAAGGCCCATAAAGCCGCCGCCGCGACGTCCTCCGCCCCCGCCACCAGGGCCATTACCTTCAACGCGCGGCCCGAGGCCGATCACTTTGCTCACGCGCATGTTCAGGCTGATATTCTGCGGTCCGTTGCCATATCCAAATGGAACGATCCGTTCATTGGTGCCCGCGGGGTCCGTGTTCAGGCAGCCGAACCTTGTCTGAACAGCGCCCGTCTCACTGCAACTCGCGGCGAATGTGGGCCGCGCATTGAACTGGTTGTTTCCAGTCAGATCGGTACCAATAGTGAGGTTGTAGGGCGTCCCTGAGTTGTATGCCAGGAACGGCGCAAACGAGATGGCCCATGGCGCCTGGATGTTGCCCAGAACAATGAACCGGTTGTGCACGTCAAAGGCCGAGCGCCCATAGTCAAGTTTAGGATCATGTGCGTTCGACAAGAACGAATTCACGCCGCCCGTATTGCTCAACGCATTGTTGTACATGTAGAAGCCAAAGAGGCTGAAGCGGCGGAAACGCGCGTTGCCGCTGGCGATGATCTGGCTCTGGCGGTAAAAGCCGATGGATTGATAGGTGTAGAGGTTTTCACTGGGAGGCGCAAGCCCACCGGCGTCAATATACGTTCCACTTGATGTGTCGAAGGGCGTGGCGCTCACGTTGTTGCTGAGGTACTGGTGTATGCCTTGGCTGTAAAGATAGGTCACGTTCGCCGTGGCTGTCTTGGATATCTGGCGGTCAATCCCGATTGCCCCCTGCATCTCCAGCGCTGCGTGGAAATGAGAATCAATCTGCCAGTAAGTCGGGGCTTGATTCTGGGTCGTTGAGTTGCCGAAGTTTTGAATCACGATCTGCTGGTTTGATACACCGCCCGGCGCGGGAACATTGTGATGGATGGTGTAGATGACGAAAGGAGTACTACCGCCCCCGCCGAACGTGTTTGCCTCGTTAAAACGCTGGTAGAACCATCCATACCCAGCGCGCAGAACGGTTTTCGCCCGCTTTCCGTTGCCGCCATCAAGCGCGTAGGCGAATGAAACGCGCGGCGCCCAGTCATTGATGTCGTGGATGTAGTTCTGTGCCTCCCAGCGCAGGCCGTAGCTGAAAGTGAAGCGTGGACTTATCTTCCAGTCATCCTGATAAAAGAGACCTGAATCAAACATTGTTGCTCGTGCGGTGTACGCATTGTTGTTTACGACTGTGTACTGATAGCGCTGCGGGTTGTTGTTCAGATAATCGGTAAGCGACTGATAGGTGTACATCCCGTTGGTTCCGGCATCGGTGTAGTTTGCATCATGCGTGGCGCGGAGACGCGCGCCAAAGTTCAGCGCGTGATTGCCCTCAGCCGCAGTGAAATAATCCTGGAACTCGAAGTAATCCTGATTGTCACGCAAGGTCCCGCTGTTGCTGCCGCCAGAGGTGAACGCTCCTTGGACGGAGATTGTCGGATCAGTTGACAAGGGAGTCTGGTCGCTGTGTGAGCGCGTGTACTCAAAGCGCATATCGTTGACGATTTTCGAGTTCATGATCCAGCTATTGCTCAACTGGATTTCGTTCTCGATTCTGTGCGTGTTGTATCCCACGGAGGGAAGACTGGTGGTGCCGATTCCGGCATTCTCGTCCGTGTTCCGCGTGAAGTCATAGCGGACCGTCAGCGTGTCCGGCTCGCCGAGTTGAAAATCTAAGCGTGGGCTGATATCGAGGCGCGTACTGGGATTGCTGACCGTGGTATTCAGATATACCGGGTTATTGGGGTCGGTAGTGGTCTCGGGATTGACCGCGTCAATGACGCTCACATTCTGTGTGTCACGCCCAAAACCGCTTACAAAAAAGGACGTCTTCTTGGAAAGAGACCCGCCGACGTTTGCATGCCCGAAAAAGCTGTAGTAATCCGGAAAAGGAATCTTTGGCTGGCCGGGTTGCAGGTTCGAGTTGAGAATCGGGTTCGCTGCGTTGAAGGCTGAATCCGTGCCGCTCACATGGACGCTGCCGTGCAGCTTGTCCGTTCCCGGCTTGGTCAGAATCTCAATACGGCCATAGCCGAGCCGATCATATTGCGCCGAAAACGGGTTCTGGTTCACGCGAATTTCGCGGATCGACGACTTCGGCGGAAGCTGTCCACCAGTAAAGCCGTCAATGTAAATCTGCCCGCCGTTCGGTCCGGCGGAAGGACCGGCCAGCGCTTGGAGTTCGCTCTGCAATTCGTCAGGGTCATCGGAAAGAGCATCAAGGTCTTTGCCCTTCAATACCATGGCGTTGGCATTGTTATCCGGGCTGGTGTCTACTGTGGTGGCCTCGGCGTTCACCTGCACCTGCTGCTTTTCGACCTCGATTTCGAGCGAGACGTTAAAGTCCTTTGTCTGCCCCGCGGTGACGGAAATCGCTTTTGAACTGGATGCCGCGAAGCCCTGGGCGTTCGCAATCACAATGTAGGTGCCCGGCGTCAAATTGTTCACTTCATATGTGCCGCGCCCATTCGACGTGACCGTGGCAACGGTGTGGCCATCAGGTGTGGTCAGGCTGACGTTAGCATTCGGAATCACTGCGCCAGTCGGGTCGGTCACCTGGCCGCGCACCGCGCCCTTCGTGGCCTGCGCCATCATATGTGTTGCCGATCCAAAAGCCAGCAATAAGGCGAGCAGAATAGAGAAATAGTGTGCAAGAACTCTTTGTTTCACAAACACTCCAAGAGCTTTCAATAATTGACGTATCGATGTGCTTACTGTTGCGAGGCTGCCGCGGCGTCTCCGCCACCGCCCAGGCTCCAGGAAGAAGAAAAAAGGCTCTGGCTTGCTTTAGTTGAAGCCTGGAGCATTGGTTCCACGCCAGCCAGCAGCGTAATCGCCGTCGCCGCGTCGCTTGCGCCTTCGGTTGCGACAATCATCACCGCGTCGCCCGGATGCAAATCTGTTAGTTGAACACTCGGCGCGCGCTGCAACATTTGCGAAAGATCTCCCCCGCGCCTGCCTGCGCCCATTCCTCCGCCATTCTCCGCAGGAGGCCGCGCGCCCGCCGCAACTGGCTGTTCACCAGCCGGAGTTCCTGCGGTCTTGAGCCTGCCCGCAATGGCCTGCGCCATCTCCGGCGCGAGCCTATGCAGCTGAGAGTCGGGCGTAACGCGGATGACGACATGCTTTTTCGTAGCCAAATCAGTCACAGTCAACGTTTGGCCGGCTGGATTCACGCTTGCGATGGTCGCAGCGATATTGCGGAACGAGCCGGCAACTATTTCATCAGCGTTGACTTCAGCCCCGTCCGCATTGCGGTCGCCGCGAGCGCGCAACTGGTCGCCCGGCTTAATCTGGTCGAGCGTTGAAACTTTGGCATCATCAAACTTCACTGAATCCGGCGCGTACTGGCGGATGATGGTCTTTGGCGTGGTATGGATCATAATGGTTCTCGGACCCGAAGCCACCACTATCGTGCCGCCGGCTGTGTCTACCGACTTCACAATGCCGCCGACGCCACGCTTCTGCCAGTCTTCGCGCTCCTGCTGCTGGCGCTGCGCGATGTCGCTCTTCTTCATCGCGATCACCGCCTGGGCGGTGTAGGTGTTCGCAGCCGGAACTGGCGTGGCCCGCACCAGCACGCGATCACCAATCGCCAGGTCCTGCACATGGATCGGTGTAGCGCTACTCAAATCTCTTTGCCCCGGTTCCGTACGCACAATGCGGGTTGCATCACTGACGGTGATCGTTGACACTACGCCGGCGTCTGATTTGATCGTGATCGTGTCGCTGTTTACCGCCGTCACCGTTCCCAACAGACGCGCTGTCGACGCCGGGGCTGTCTGGCCTGCGGTTGCGAATGCAGGGTGAACTGCGACAGCTGCAAGTGCCGTCGAAACAGACAAGCCAAGCGCCAGCGATGTTTTTACAAATGGCATAGATCGAAAAGTGTCCTTAAGTCTCTCGGGGAAAAAGGGCCCACCACTTCATAACTCACTCAAAAGACGTAGGGCCCATTATGAAAGTTTCAAACTTAATTCCTTATGAGGCAAGCGATTACAAGGGTGAAAATTCTAATCTGGCAACGTTTCCATCGTTTTATGCCGAGTCAGCCGTTGCTTTGTCCATTTATGATCAGCGTTGATCTTGTTTCCGGCGCATTTTGGCGGCATCTCACTGGAACAGGATTGCGTCATTTTTGAGGACCCAGGACTGCATGGCCATCACAAATGTAAGCAGCACTTCAGGTACAACTAACGCTCCAGGCTCGACTAACAAAAGCGCCATGGCGATGGTCACGACGCTTTTCTTCGTGTGGGGCTTTCTCACTTCGCTCAATGACATCCTTATTCCGCATTTCAAAGATATTTTTGGCCTGAGCTACTCGGAGGTGGCCAACATCCAGGTGGCATTCTTCTTCGCTTACGCGATCTTTGGGTTCCCTGCAGGGAAGATCGTGGAGTGGATAGGCTACCAGCGGACGATGGTGGCGGGGCTATTTACGATGGCGCTAGGCGCTGTGTTGTTTATTCCTGCCGCTAACCTGCCATCATTTGCCTTATTTCTGGTCGCGCTGATTATTTTGGGTGCTGGTATGTCGGCACTACAGGTTGCCGCAAATCCGTATGTGGCCGTCCTTGGACCGCCGCAAACGGCTTCAAGCCGACTTAATCTTTCGCAGGCCTTCAATTCTCTTGGGACAACAATTGGGCCGCCGTTAGGCGGTTATCTAATTTTGCGGAGCGCGACGAAAGCTGTTGAAAATACCAGTTCCATGACAGCTGCGGCGCTTCGATCCTATCAGCAACAGCAGGCGGCCTCAGTCAAGTTTCCATACTTCATCTTCACGCTGGTGCTTGTGCTTTTGGGATTGGCGATTGCCCTATACAAGTTTCCGCGCATCGACACAACCAAGGACTTCCGCCCCATTAAAGGAGGCGGGAAGCAGCACAGCATCTGGCGGTATCGGCATGTGGTGCTGGGAGCAGTGGCGATCTTTGTTTATGTTGGGGCGGAAGTTTCGATTGGCAGCTTTCTGATCAACTATTTTCATCAGTCCTACATAGCCGCATTAACAGAGTTAGCGGCATCCGCTTACGTTGCCTTTTACTGGGGTGGTGCGATGGTCGGGCGTTTTATCGGATCAGCCGTTCTGCAGAAAGTGAAAGCGGGGACACTGCTGATGTTGTGCGCTCTGATGGCAGCGGCACTTGTGCTGATCAGCATGAATACTACATTTACATCGGGTGTCACTACGGCACTACCTTTGCATTTCCTTAGCTGGCATTGGACGCTGCTGATTCCGCACTCCTGGCCCATGTGGAGCATTCTGGCGGTGGGATTGTTTAACTCCATCATGTTCCCTAGCATCTTCACGTTAGGAATCGCTGAGATGGGACCGCTTACCGGCGAAGCCTCCGGCTTGCTAGTGATCGCTATTGTCGGTGGCGCGATTATTCCGAAATTGCAGGCAATCCTGATTGATCACATAGGCATTCACCGGGCGTTCATCATCCCCGTGCTCTGCTACATCTTTATCGCTTACTACGGCGTGAAGGGATCAAAAGTAGTGTTTCCGGAATGACGCAGAAATCCGTCTACACACGCGCCGATCTTGAAGCCATCTGCTTTGATCCGGTAACGGATCTCGGCTTCCCCGGCGAGTTTCCCTTCACGCGCGGCATTCAGCCAACGATGTATCGCGGACGGCTCTGGACCATGCGCCAGTATGCCGGCATGGGCGATGCCGAGGAGAGCAACCGCCGTTATAAATTTCTGCTGGAGCAGGGGACGGCAGGGCTGTCAGTCGCTTTCGATCTGCCGACGCAGATCGGCTATGACTCCGACGATCCAATGTCACTGGGCGAAGTGGGCAAGGTGGGCGTGGCCATCGATTCGATCGAAGACATGGAGTGGCTCTTCGATGGCATTCCATTGGATAAGATTTCTACTTCAATGACGATCAACGCGACGGCCAGTATTCTGCTGGCGCTCTATGTCGCAGTGGCGAAGCGCACAGAAGCGGACGTTAAAAAGCTCTCCGGCACCGTGCAGAACGACATTCTGAAGGAGTACATTGCGCGCGGGACGTATATCTATCCCATCCGGCACGCGATGCGCATTATTACGGACATGTTTGCGTGGGCGAACGATGAAGTTCCCGAGTGGAATACGATTTCGATTTCCGGCTACCACATGCGTGAAGCCGGATCGACAGCCGCACAGGAAGTCGCCTTCACGCTGGCTAATGGCATGACATATGTGCAGGCAGCAATCGATGCTGGCTTAGACGTCGACAAGTTCGCCCCGCGTCTCTCATTCTTTTTCAACGCGCACAATAACTTTCTGGAAGAGGTGGCGAAGTTCCGCTGCGCTCGCCGCGTCTGGGCGCATCTCATGCGCGACCACTTCGACGCAAAGAATCCGCGCTCGTGGATGCTGCGTTTTCATACGCAAACGGCAGGCTCAACGCTCACCGCGCAGCAGCCGGAGAACAACATTGTCCGCACCGCCATCCAGGCGCTGTCAGCATTGCTGGGGGGCACACAGTCGCTGCATACCAACGGTTATGACGAAGCGCTGGCGCTGCCGACGGAAGAAGCCGCGCGCATCGCCCTGCGCACCCAGCAAATCATCGCCATGGAATCCGGCGCACCACAGACCATCGACCCCTTTGCTGGGTCGTATTATGTCGAGTCGCTGACACACAAAATTGAGCAGCAGGTAAGGTCGTATCTCGACCGTATCGACGCGCTTGGAGGAATGTTGCGCGCCATCGAAAAGGGCTGGGTGCAGCAGGAAATCCAGAACGCCGCCTATGAATATCAACGCGCTGTAGACTCAGGCGAAGCAACGGTCGTCGGTGTGAACCGTTTTACGCGTGAAGAGGAACCGCCCATTCCTATCCAGCGCATTGATGAGGGGCTGGAACGCAAGCAGGTTGAGCGTGTTCGCGCCCTGCGCCAACGCCGTGATAAAGCGCAATGGCAATCTGGAATCGGCAAAGTGAAAGACTATGCTCGCTCCGGCGACAACCTTATGCCCGCAATTCTCGAAGCAGTGGAAAGTTACGCCACAGTGGGGGAAATAGCCGCGTCCATGCGCGAAGTCTTCGGGGAGTATCACGAATCCGTGGTGATTTAGCTACAATCCAAATCATCAGGAGATCCCCTTTGGAACGACGCCATTTTCTCACTTCCTCCCTCGCCGCATCGGCACTCGCATTCACCGGCAAATCTGGAGCGCAGACAACCATGGGCAAGCAACGTGAATATTATGAGCTGCGCAAGTACTTCATGCAGTCAGGTCCGCAAACAAAGCTGACTGAAAGCTACGTCTCAGATGCGCTGATTCCGGCGCTGAACCGTATGGGCATTTCGCCTGTCGGCGCATTCCGCCTCACCATTGGGCCGGAGACGCCGACGCTCTATGTCCTTAGTCCCAGCACGTCGGTCGAAACGCTGGTGACTGCCGATTTACACCTTGTTCAGGACAAGCAGTTCATGCAGGCTGCTGAACCTTTCTGGAATGCATCGGCAAAAGAGCCTCCATACGTCCGCATTGAAAGCCAGCTAATGATCGCTTTTGAGGGCCATCCCAGGCTGACCGTTCCGGCGGCCACGGCGCAACACGCGAAGCGTGTTTTCCAGTTGCGCACCTACGAGAGCCCGACGAACCAGGACCATGTGCGCAAGGTAGAGATGTTCCACAATGGCGAGTTTGAGATTTTCCAAAAGGCTGGCTTTGGACAGGTGTTTTATGGAGACTCGCTCATCGGGCCGCGTCTCCCGAACCTGACCTACATGCTTACATTCGGCGATATCGGCGAAATGAATGAAAAATGGGCCGCATTCGGCAACGATCCCGACTGGAAGAAGCTTTCAACATCGCCGCGTTATGCTTTCGAGCAGATCGTGAGCAACATCACAAATCTGATCCTGACGCCAACCGACTTTTCGCAGATATAGCCGTCAACTGTTCACCTTGTTCTTCCGTCTAAGAGGGAGACGATCCGTTTATGTCTCCCACGAAGTCGATTTGTCGCTGTTTTGCCATTGTCCTGGGCCTGTTCTTCTGCGCAGCCATCGCATTTCCCCAAACCGCCGCGCCTGATGCCGCAAAACCAACCGCTCCCGCAACCACGCTCTCGGTCAACGTAAAAGTCGTCACTCTGCCGGTTTCTGTCCGCGACAAGAAGGGGCAGATCGTCGCCAACCTGACGAAAGACGACTTCACCCTGCTTGAGGACAATCGCCCGCAGACCATCAAGTACTTCAATCTCGATACGAACCTGCCGCTCACGCTCGGGTTGCTGGTCGACACCAGCATGAGCATGCGCAATGCCTTCGATCAGGAAAAGACGGCGAGCAAGACTTTCCTGAACCAGATGCTCACAAAGCCAGAAGACAAGGCCTTTCTTATTCACTTTGACCGCGAAGTGGAACTGCTGCAGGATTTGACCCCATCGAAAGACAAGCTCTCCGCCGCGCTTGAAGACCTGGGGCCGACACAGCAGCAGTATCAAACGACATCTGATTCTGATCCCGGCCAGCAGCGCATGCGCCACGGTGGCACACAGTTGTATGACGCCATCTATCTTGCCTCCGATGAATTGATGAAAAAGCAGCAGGGCCGCAAGGCCATCGTCGTGTTGAGCGATGGACAGGATCGCGGCAGCAAAGAGACCCTCAACTCAGCGATTGAATCCGCGCAGCGGGCCAATACAGTGGTCTATACGATCTATTTCCAGGGTGAGCAGCAGCATGATTACGAAAATCATGGCGGCGGCTATGGCCGTCCTCACATCGGCATGGGCGGCGGTGGTTATCCGGGTGGTGGCTATCCCGGAGGATATCCTGGTGGACGGGGCGGACAGCGTCCCTCGCAAGAGCCACACGTCGATGGCAAGAAGATCATGATCCAGATTGCAGAAGAGACCGGCGGCCGCATGTATGAGGCAAAGAAAAAAGAAAATTTTGACCAGATTTACGCGAGCATTGCCGAGGAATTGCGCTCCCAGTACATGCTCGGCTACACGCCGGACAAGTCCAGCACCGACGACAGCTACCACAAGATCACGCTGACCACGAATAAGAAGGATCTTTATGTGCAGACCCGCGACGGCTATTACGCGGATAAGTAACTGGCTTCGCCACTTGATGATTTCCTAGTCGTGTTTATTCGTTGGTGGGCTTACGGCCTGAGACGTCAACTCCGCGACGCTGGCCAGCAAAAGTCGATATGCAAAGGCCACACCTTTGTAGCGACGCTCCATGTATCGCCAGCCCGATAGGAGCAGGCAAGCTACTGATGCAACTTGAGCCGCAAACCAATACCAATGCCAATTCCCGCGGTCGAGGTAGAAAACAAATTGCAGGGAGACGGCGGACGCAAGGATCGTCCATGCGCGACGTTCTCTTATTTCTTTCGCAAGTTCGTTTTTCGTCTCTTGGCTGCTTGTTTTTCTCCAGCTTTCATTCAGCAGCACAGCCGCAATAAATAGAGTCAATACAATGAGTACCGCGAATATGATCCAGCCAACTCTCGCAGAAAGCGCTGCTGGAAGCAGGAAACCGGCAAGAAACAAAAGTACGGTCAGGCTGCGAAAAAATTTCGAATCAGCTTCATATCGGTCAATTTCCAGAGACGTCGCCGGGGTACGCAGCCTCGCATAAACACGGGTCCATTGATAGGTCGACTTAACCTCTCCCTTAGGAATACCGAGTGCCGTATAGAGGAGAATCTCTGCTCTGCCTTGTAGCTTGCCCGCCTCTTCTTTGTCTTTGTGGACAAGCTTGTAAGTCCGGTCATACAGGTTATCCAGGCTGGCGCTTCCAATCAGGAAAATAAAATGACCCAGAAGATACGAAATGACGGCGAAGGCAATCCAGCGCGGCCAGTATTGCCCTGGGGGAATTTCGCCGAAGATCGATTGATGGTAAAAGGAGTGGAGTGCAGAGTTTGTTTTGGTCAGTTGCACCAGAATGCCGGTAGCTATGGCTCCCGGTAGCAGAATGGCAAAGAAGTCAACAAGCCCGATGAAGAACTCGGCCGGCTTCGCAAGCGATGCGCTCTCATTTCTTTCTTCCGCCACGGGTCGCCTTTCTTGCAGGCAGTTCCTTTTAGCCCGATGAGGATGCCCAATATAACATGCCGAAGGAGTATATTCCCAGCGGCTTCTGTGGCGCTGAAAGCGCGTGTCGCCCTGCGCGCAGCAGCGTGGTAAGTTAGAAGGTTCGGCATCTTCAGGCGAAGGATCCTAACGTGTCTACACCTGCCACAGCCCCCGCTTTGCGCAAGACTGCGCTCAACGCCGTCCACCGCCAGCTTGGCGCCAAAATGGTCGATTTTGGCGGGTGGGACATGCCTGTCGAATACTCAGGCCTTATTGCCGAGCACATGGCTGTGCGTACGGACGTCGGACTCTTCGACGTAAGCCACATGGGCGACATTCAACTGCGCGGTCCTGAATCACTGGACGCAGTTCAGCATATCTGCATGAATGATGCCGCGAAGCTGCACGAGGGACAGGCGCAATATTCGGCGATGCTGTATCCGCAGGGGACCTTTGTAGACGATGTGATCGTCCACAAACTTTCTGACAATGACTACCTGATTGTCATTAATGCCGGAACGCGCGAGAAGGACTTCAACTGGATCAGGACAAACGCGCGGAACTTTCACTGCCACGTCAGCGACTACAGCGACCTCTACACCCAGCTTGCGATTCAAGGCCCGAAGGCTGCCGAAACACTGCAGAAGTTGACAAATGTCGACCTTTCGACCATCAAGTTTTACTGGTTCAAGTGGGGAACTGTTTGCGGCCTGCACAACACGCTGATCGCGCGCACCGGATACACGGGCGAAGACGGCTTCGAGATTTACATCCCATCGGACGAAGCCACCAGCAAGCGCGTCTGGGAAGAGGTGCTGGAAGCAGGCAGGGAATTCGGGATTGTCCCCTGCGGTCTGGGTGCCCGCAACACGCTGCGACTTGAATCGGCGCTATCGCTCTATGGGCACGAAATTTCCGAGACCATCAATGTCTTTGAAGCTGGGCTCGACCGATTCTGCAAGATCGAGAAAGGGCCATTCATCGGTTCGGAAGCCTTGCAGCAGGTACAGGCGGCGGGAGGCCCGTCGCGCAAGCTCGTCGGCCTGGAAATGGTTGACCGCGGCATTGCCCGCGATGGCTATGGCGTTTTTAATCCGGACGGAACACAGATTGGCTCTGTCGCCAGCGGCTCGCCCGCGCCGTTCCTAAAGAAGAACATCGCGCTCGGGTTTGTTCCGCGCGAGTACACTTCGCTGGACAATGAAGTTTTCGTACAGGTGCGCAATACTATGGTCCGCGCCAAAGTTGTGCCTATCCCGTTCTACCGGCGCCCGAAAAAGCAGTCCTGACCACAACAGACCTTACAATAAGAAAGAGAAAATACATGGCATACCCCGCAAACTACCGCTACACGCGCGAGCACGAATGGATTGAGGTCAACGGCAAAACCGGCAAGGTCGGCATCACCGATTACGCCCAGAATTCGCTTGGCGACATTGTTTTTGTCGAATCTCCCAAAGTGGGCGCAGCCGTGAAGAAGGGCGAAATCTTTGGCAGCGTCGAATCCGTGAAAGCTGTCTCCGACCTCTATTCGCCAGTCACTGGAACCGTGACGGAAGTGAACGAGGAACTGGCTTCATCCCCGGAAAAGATAAACACCAGCGCGCACGAGGCGTGGATCATGAAGGTTGAAATAAACGACCCGGCTGAAGTTGATTCACTTATGAGCGCAGCGGATTACGAAAAGTTCATTGCGGAAGAGACCGGGCATTGATCGTGCCAGCAAGTCTCAGTGTTCTTGTATTTCATCGTTGTTTTCAGCAGTAAGGACCGACAAACATGCGCTACCTCCCCAAGTCACCCGCTGAGCGCGCAGCCATGCTGCGCGAAATCGGCGTTTCCTCCATTGACGACCTTTTCACCGCCATTCCGGAAGAGTACAGGCTGATGCGCGACCTGAAGGTGCCGCGCCAAATGGGTGAGTCGGAGATCATCGACTATTTCAAGGCAGCGGCGGAAAAGAATGCCCATGCCTACACGAGCTTTCTGGGCGCGGGCGCGTACCGGCACTATCGTCCCGTGATCATTGATTCGTTAGTCCAACGCGGCGAGTTTCTTACTTCATACACGCCTTATCAGGCTGAGATCACGCAGGGCACGTTGCAGGCCATCTTCGAGTTCCAGACGATGATCTGCGAGCTGACCGGCATGGACATCGCCAATGCCTCAATGTATGACGGCTCAACCGGCGCGGCAGAGGCGGTGATGATGGCCGTGCGCGTGACCGGCCGCGATGGCGTGCTGGTGGCGAAGACGGTGCATCCGGAGTATCGCGAGGTGATGCATACCTACGCGCAGCATCAGGGGCATGAGGCGCGCGAGGTTGCGTACTATCCCGACGGCCATGTCCAGGCGGGACGCATCGACCTCGAAGCACTGGAACAGGCTGTGAATGAGGAGACGGCCTGCGTGCTGGTGCAGTCGCCGAACTTCTTCGGCGTGATTGAAGACATTCCGGTGATTGCGGAGATCGCCCACAAAAAAGGCGCTCTTCTGATTGTGTCCATCGCTGAAGCTGTGTCGCTAGGGATTGTGCGGCCGCCGGTGGAGGCGGACATCGTCTCAATGGAAGCGCAGTCGTTCGGAGTTGCGTTGAGCTACGGCGGCCCGTATTGCGGTGTGCTGGCGGCGAAGGAGAAGTATCTGCGGCAGATGCCGGGGCGTCTGGTGGGTGAAACCAAAGACAAGGAAGGGCGGCGCGGCTTTGTGCTGACACTCTCGACGCGCGAGCAGCACATCCGGCGCGAGAAAGCGACTTCGAATATCTGCACCAATCAGGCGCTGGTGGCGCTGATGGCAACGATCTTCATGACCGTCTACGGCAAGGAAGGCATCAAGGAACTTGCCGTGCAGAATCTGGCCAAGGCAACGTACGCGGCAGATGCGCTGGGAGCGCACGACAAACTGCTGTTTGGGCAGTCGCCGCGGTTCCATGAGTTTGTGTTGCAGACCGAGGAGCCTCCGCGGCGATTGAACGCGCGGCTGATGGAAAAGAAGATCATCGGCGGCCTCGATTTGTGTAAGTGGTATCCGGAATTGAAAAACGCGACATTATGGTGCGCGACAGAGCTGACCACCAAAGAACAGATTGATGCGGCGGTCGCGATAGTGGCCGAGATATCAGTGGCTTCTGCGGCGCGATAAAGGAATTCAGGAATGGCGACGACGACGAACGGATTTGTAGGTACGACCCGCAAGGTGACGGCTCACCTGACGCAGAACGAACCGTTGAGCTTTGAGAAGTCTTCACCGGGCAAGAAGGGCTACAAGCTTGCTCCGCTGGATGTGCCCGAAATCGATCCGGCCGCACTGCTGGGCGCCGCGACGCGCGAGGATAAGCCCGCGCTGCCGGAGTTGAGCGAGATCGAAATCATCCGGCACTTCACGCGGCTTTCGACGTGGAACTATGCGATTGATCTGGGGATGTATCCGCTGGGCAGCTGCACGATGAAGTACAACCCGCGGGTAAATGAATTTGTATCGAGGCTGGAAGGCATCGCAGAGGCCCATCCGTATCAGCCCGAGCGCCTGTCGCGTGGCGCGATGGTCATCATCAAGCTCCTGAAGGATTGCCTGATCGAGATTACCGGAATGGACGCCATCGCGCTGCATCCCGCGGCGGGAGCGCACGGCGAGTTTACCGGCATGCTG
Organism: Alloacidobacterium sp.; assembly: GCF_035631355.1. Lineage (NCBI taxonomy): Bacteria > Pseudomonadati > Acidobacteriota > Terriglobia > Terriglobales > Acidobacteriaceae > Alloacidobacterium > Alloacidobacterium sp. The sequence continues at coordinate 52,431 of NZ_DASQIX010000075.1, read as the reverse complement.
ATGACGCGAGCCTATCACCAGTCGAAGGGCAATCCGCGCAAGAATGTCATTATTCCCGATTCGGCGCATGGGACCAATCCCGCGACGGCTGCGAGCTGCGGCTACCAGGTGGTGAACCTGAAATCGAATGCGCAGGGTGGCGTGGACGTTGCGGCCCTGGCGAAGGTGGTCAACGAAGACACGGCGGCGTTGATGCTGACCAATCCGTCGACGATTGGGGTCTTCGAGAGCGAAATCCACAAGATCGCCGATGTGCTGCACGATAAGGGTGCGCTGCTTTACATGGACGGTGCCAACATGAATGCGCTGGTCGGCAAGACGCGGCCCGGCGACTTTGGCGTGGATGTGATGCACCTGAATCTCCACAAGACGTTTTCGACACCGCATGGAGGCGGTGGTCCGGGATGCGGGCCGGTGGCGTGCAAACAATTTCTGGAGCCATTTTTGCCGGTCCCATTTGTGGCGCTGGGCGATGATGGATTGCTGCATTGGAGCTCCGACCGTCCGCATTCGATAGGGCGGGTGCGCGCCTTCTACGGCAATTTCGGAATGTTCGTGCGGGCACTGGCGTACATTCTGGCGAATGGTCCGGATGGGTTGCGGCAGACGACGGAAGATGCGGTGCTGAACGCGAACTACATCCGCAAGAAGCTCGAGGATGTCTATGAGCTGCCCTACGATACGCCGTCTATGCACGAGGTGGTCTTCAGCGACAAGCGGCAGGTGAAGAACGGCATCAAAACGGGCGACATCGCCAAGCGCCTCATCGATTATGGGTTTCATCCGTACACCACATCCTTTCCTCTGATCGTGCCCGGCGCGCTGATGATCGAGCCGACGGAGAGTGAATCGCGTGAAGAACTGGACCTGTTCATCGACGCGATGCGGCAGATCGCGCGTGAAGCGGAGGAAAATCCGGAGGTCGTGATCTCGGCTCCGCACTCGACACGCATCTCGCGCCTGGATGAGACGACCGCAGCGCGCAAGCCAGTGCTGCGCTGGAAGGGTCCGGCGATGCACGACGCTGTCGAAGTGGATACCGCGGCGAAAGAGTGGTAGTCGGCATGTCTGTCTTTCACGACCGGCGCGATGAACTCGAAAAGTACGAATTCATGATGGGGGCGTCGCGCGGGAGGCTGGCCGTATCGCTCGACGCGCTGACCGACGCGCTCATCCTCATCGGCCAGCATGGAGTCTATTGCGTCTCGAACCGCAATCCGTCAAAGCCCGCGCTCGACATTGAAACCGTCATGAACGAAATCAATGGCGCGAAGGAGCTGATCCAGTCCGTCATGCTGGAACTTGAGCGGGCGAGAGATGCGGGCCTCGGTTAAGGAACTGCCGTCACCTGCACGTAGACGTTGGTTGTTTCCCACTGCAGATGCAGCTCGGTGGAAAGGTCTTTGGTGTCCTCAAACTTGATCTGAAAAGTCTCAACCGGACTGCTCGGCATCGCGCCTTCCGACATCTTGACTCGGCCCAGGTCCTTGAGCTGGTCGTAGACTGTGCCCCACTGGCCTGTCTGGTTGTTTACGATCAGCGTCCAGCCATTTTCTCCGGGGATTGAGTAAAGCGTATGGGTTCCGGCGGGCACGCCCAAGTTGCCGATTCGCAGGTTCACATCTGACTTAATCGTGGTCGCTTCATTCGCTCCGGTGCGCCACTCTTTGTCGTAAGGCACGAGGCCGCCGAAGATCTTGCGTCCGCGCATGGAAGGCGCGCTGTAGTCGATGGTGACAGTGTGGCCTCCCAGCGACACAGTGGCCTGTTCGGGCGGGCTGGGGCGCGATTGCTTGTCCTGCCGGGCGAATGCTGACGTGCTGGCAATGAGCGTTGCGAACAGAGCGCAACAGAGTGTTTTCGTGACTGTCCTGCGCTGCATCTGGGACTCTCCTTTTCTCTCCATCAAAGCGGCGAAGCTTTGGCGGTATAGTATCCTAAAAACACGCGCCCGTAGCTCAGCTGGATAGAGCGAATGCCTCCGGAGCATTAGGTCGGGAGTTCGAATCTCTCCGGGCGCACCACTTTTCAAGGCACAGCGCTCAGCACCCCAAAGCACATCCAACTCAGGACACAGGGCTAGTCCTCCTCGGGCGGCATGGGAATGATTTCCAGATTGTTGCCGTTCAGGCTGGAGGCGAGCTGCAGGGCATGGAGCAGGGTCTGGGCCTTGTAGCCGATCCCGTCTTCGGCGAGGGCGAGGATGACGGCGGAGAGCATCTGCTGGATGTTGCCGGGATCTCGCAGGGCTACAGCCATGGCGTCACGGAGTTCGTCGGCGGGATAGCGGCGGCGGTTGCGTTGCCTCGGTTGGCGGCTGAGGTCGTGGAAGTAGCAGTGCCTGCGAGATACCATATGGAGGCGGGCTGTTTAATTTCGAGGAAAAATGAAGCCTAAATATCATTCAGAAAAGCAAGTGCGCGAAGAGTTTGAACCATTCGGCGGAGATGAACGGCCATCGGATACAAAACATATACCTCAGCGGCTAAAGCCGCATGTATTTTGGGCATGCGGCATGGCTGAAGCCATGCCCTTACGAAAAAGCGACTTTTAGCGTCCATCCTCTGAAGGCCGGGGCTGAAGCCCCCTAATTTTGGGCTCTATTTCACCGGGCTAAAGCCCGGTGCTTCTACCCTGCGTACCGTATGCTGCTTCGATCCTTCGGATAACATATGACCATCGCAAGAAAGAGTCAGACAAGTGCGAGATTCGATCCTTCAAGCGAAAGCGAAACGATCATGACGAAGAAATATGTCGTTACACTTTTGGGCGAAGAGCAGGATGGCGAAGTCCGGTACCGCAGCACGATTCGTCCGCTCGACTACTCGATGTTAGATTGACTCATTCGCATCCGGTAGTGATTGCCCAATATTCCCTGGGCTGTTTTCGCTGGGCTGAAGAGGGTGCTGAAAAATCCCATAGAAGACAAAGACCTATTACCTCAGCGGCTAAAGCCGCACTGTATTTAGAGCGATTACGGCATGGCCGAAGCCATGCCTTTACGAAGGGGGGAGTTTCCTGGTAAAAGGCCGGGGCTAAAGCCCTTGATTTTGTGCGCTGTTTCGCTGGGCTGAAGCCCAGCGCTTCTACCTAAAAGCACGGCTATCGCAGAATTCTGTTACCTCATGGGCTAAAGCCCATGTAATTGTGAGCGATTACGGCACGGCTGAAGTGCAGCACCTGGGACAGCAAGCCGCTTTCTCAATCCTGTATCATGTCCGGTCACCCATGATTACTTTTCGCAAACCACTTGAAGGCATTGACCGCCCGCAGATGGAGGCCGATGTTGTCATCATCGGTGGAGGCCCCGCCGGGATGGCCTGCGCGCTGCGGCTCTCGCAGCTGATCGATGAGCACAATACAAATCACCCTGACTCACAGCTTTCGAAGGAGAACATCTACGTCCTTGAAAAAGCGCGCGAAGCAGGCCAGCACTGCCTGTCCGGCGCGCTGCTCGATCCGCGCTCGATGCGGGAGCTTCTGCCCGGCTTCGAGTCTGAAGCGCCGATTGACGCCGAAGTCACAAAGGAATCAGTCTATTTTCTTCGCAAGAACAAGGCTCGCAAGCTGCCCATCGTTCCGCCGCCGCTAAAAGACCACGGCAACTACATCATCTCCATCAACAAATTCGTAAAGTGGCTCGGGCAGAAGGTAGAAGAGGCAGGCATCACTGTTTTTACCGGATTCGCCGGCTCCGAGCTGCTCTTTGAGGACGGGAGTACAGACCCTGAAACCGCCCGCGTGGCCGGCGTCCGCACCGACGACAAGGGCGTAGACAAGCACGGCCAGCCGAAGGCGAACTTCGAGCCGGGATATGATCTGCGCGCGAAGATTACCATCCTGGCCGAAGGCACACGCGGCAACTGCGCCAAGCAACTCATCGAGCGCCTTAACCTGGAAGACTCGGACCACGCCCAGACCTACGGCGTCGGTATCAAGGAGCTGTGGGAGATTCCCGCCGGGCGCGTTGCCAAAGGCGAGGTGATCTACACGCTGGGCTATCCGCTGACGGTGAAGGAATACGGCGGTGCATGGATTTACGGCATATCAGATACGCAAGTTTCGATTGGCTACGTCACCGGACTCGATTACGAAGACCCGCGCACCGATCCGCATCACGTCTTCCAGACATTCAAGGAGCATCCGCTGGCCCGGCGGATTCTTGAAGGCGGCAAAATGGTCCGCTACGGCGCGAAGTCAATGCCCTATGGCGGATGGCTGACCATCCCGCGCCTCTCGGGCAATGGCTGGATGCTTCTGGGCGACTCGGCCAGCCTGCTCAACTCGCAGCGGCTTAAGGGAATCCATCTCGCCATCAAGAGCGGAATGCTCGCCGCCGAGACCACCTTCAGCGCGCTCATTTCCGGCGACAGTTCCGCCGACACTCTCAGCGAGTACCAGTCATCCCTAGACAAAAGCTGGATTCGCGAAGAGCTGTACAAAGTCCGGAATTTTCATCAGGGCTTTGAGCATGGACGCTTCGAGGGTCTGGTCAAGGCAGGCGTCCAGTATGTTCTGCGCGGCAGTAATCTCGGGCCGGACTGCAAGAACCACGCCGGCTATCTGAACATGAAGCAGCTTAACTCGCTTGGCCAATGGGGCGGCGAGCGCACGCCGTTTCTCGGCAACGCAAAGGGCGACGGCAAGCTTACCTTCGATCGCCTCACCGATGTGTACCACTCAGGCACGCGTCACGACGACGACCAGCCGACGCACCTTGTCATCAAAGACCTCGACATTTGTAATGGCCGCTGCGGCAAAGAGTTCGGCAATCCCTGCCAGTACTTCTGCCCGGCTGCCGTATACGAAATGGTCGAATCGAGCGAGACGCCTTCAGGCAAGGAACTGCACATCAATTTCGCCAACTGCGTACACTGCAAGACATGCGACATCATGGACCCGTACCAGATCATCAACTGGGTGCCTCCGGAAGGTGGCGGCGGCCCTAACTATGACGGGATGTAGACTGCGGTAGATTGGCTTCGTATGAGCAGTATCTTCCTCCGCGCAGCAACCAGAGACGACATTCCCGCACTACGCGAGTTGATTGAGCACTCCGTGCGCGAGTTGCAGGCAGACTGGTATACGCGAGAGCAGATTGAGGCGGCTGTACACTCCGTCTTCGGCGTCGATCAGCAGCTCATTGACGATGGCACCTACTATGTTGCCGAAATTGCCGGCCAAATCGCCGGATGCGGCGGATGGAGCAAGCGCGGCACCCTCTATGGGGCGAGCCACTACGATCATTCACGCAACGACGTCATGCTTGATCCCACGCGCGACCCGGCGCGCATCCGCGCCTTCTTCACGCATCCTAAGTTCGCGCGCAAAGGCGTAGGCCGGGCGTTGCTTGAACGCTGCGAGCAGGAAGCGCGCAGTGCCGGGTTCCACAGCATGGAAATGGCGGCCACCCTACCCGGTGTTCCGCTCTATGCGGCGCATGGATACGAGGCATTCGAGACGTTCGATGTTCCGTTGCCGGGAGGACAGTCCATTCAGGTGCGGCGCATGGCAAAACGCATCGCGTAATCAGCCGCCGATATGCACCATACTGCGCGAGGGCTTGAGAAAATCAGGCTCACCGATATGGTGGCGCGCTTCTTTCTTTTCCACGGTCGCGCGGATGAAGGCGGCCATCTCTTCATCATCAGCGCCGCGCACCATGCGTCCATAGAGATCGTGGTCAAACTGTGAAAAGAGGCAGGTGCGGATCTTGCCGTCAGATGTAAGACGGATGCGGCTGCAATGCCCGCAGAATGCCTGCGAGACAGGCGCAATGATGCCTATCTCTCCAATGCCATCGTCAAAGGTGTACCGCTGCGCTGTCTCACTCAGAGCATTGGCTTCCAGTCGAACGACAGACCGGAAAGTACTGAGCCGGGCTATAAGCTCGTGCACAGGAATGACCGAGGCAGGCGTCCAGAGGCGGTCCTCCTCCAGCGGCATGAACTCGATGAAGCGCACGATAACGCCCTCATCGCGCGCGAATTTCGCGAAGGGGACGATCTGGTCTTCATTGAAGCCGCGCAGCAATACGCAGTTCACCTTTACCGGTCCCAGCCCGGCACGCTGGGCAGCGCGGATTCCCTCGCGGACTTTGTGGAAACTCCCGGGAACGCGTGTGATGCGTGCAAAAGTATCAGGATCAACCGCATCCATGCTAACGGTGACGCGCGTAAGACCAGCGTCTTTAAGAGACTGCGCCATATCGGCGAGCAGATGACCGTTGGTTGTTAGAGCCAGATCAAGCGGCTCACCGTCAACCGCTGTTCTCAGCTTGGCAAGTTCGCCTATCAGGTCTGGCAGGCCCCTGCGCAGCAGCGGTTCCCCGCCCGTCAGCCTTACCTTTTCAATGCCAAGTTCAACAAAGATGCGCGCAATACGCAGGTAGTCGGCGATGGGCAGCTCTGAATACTGGGCACCGTCGTTCCCCGTGCGGCAGTAAACGCACTTGTAGTTGCAGCGGTCGGTCACCGACACGCGCAGGTCGGTAATGGCGCGGCCATACTTATCGATAAGGCGCGACCGATTTCCGTTTTCCTCAATGCCGAGGCTGGTCAGGGATGCTGCCATCAAGCTTATATCTACTGTATTCGATGCGAGGGGTGGAGGGATACGGTTCAAATTTGGAGTGGGTCGGAAAGAGAAAATGCAGGTTCTCTTCAGCTGCGCTCAGGGCGGGCTTTCGTCTTCATTCCACTCAGCTCGTGCTGACAAATCTGGGTAGTGTCTCAGTTTGGATTCAGTTTCGACCGAATATCGATGTGACTACTTCTGTTCCCGCATCGATGGAGTGAAAGTAATACCGACCAGCAGTCCTTCTGGTGAGATGAAACGGCTAACAATCTGCCCCCACGGTTCTTTCTTGTTCTTGACAAGCATTCGATGTCCGCTCGATTCAAGGGCCGTGGTTGCCTCTTCAACACTGTCCACATCGAACTCCAACCACGCCTGGGGGGCAGCAACGTTCGCAGGCCAGGAATCTTTGCCAAAACAAGACTGTGCCACCTGAGAAAGTGGCCACAGTGCAAAAGTCTTTGCACCCGGAACAGCTTCGGTATGAAGGTAGCCGCCCGTCTCTTCTTTGAAAGCAATGCCGAGAACATCGCGGTAGAGCTTACGACTTTCTTCCGTGTCGGGGACGATGGGACCAAAACCCGCGATGAAAAGAACCTTGACGTTTTCAGCTAGCTGCATGGCGTCTCCTTTGCTGAATTTAGGCAGTACACTCACTGTCCCGATTCGATGAGAGCAGGTCGTCCTGGAGGCTTTTCCCCTTCGGCTGTATCACTATCTCCCAGAGCCGAAATTCATGAGACACTATCCAAATCTGAATTTTTACTTCGCCTGCAAGATTGGACTCAGCGTGTTCTTGTTTTCCGGGGCTGTTGGGTCAATTCCAAAGTCCCATACGTCAAGATTCACTTCCTGCGGCGAGAGCACTTCCATCAGTGCATATTCACCAAAGTTGAGCGGTTCTTTGGGCACAACCTTCATCCAGTGTCCACCCGGCAGAATCTGGCTCGTGGTTTCGACAATTGTTTCCGAATGCGAAACCTTGCCCAGCATGCTGATGTTCATCGCGGCAACAACCCGCAAATTGCGGTGCTGCTGCACGCGCACAATGACGTAGTGGCTATTTGGGGAGCTGTAGTTGTTCTTATCCTTCGGCATTGAACTTGCGCCATGGGTGTCCACTTTGAGGGCGTCATCGGGGACGGAATCGTCGTTTACATCAAGACTGACGTAAAGTTCGGGCTGGGCTACATGCATCTGGAATCTCGACCGCTCACCGTCAATCTGGATCAGTTGCTTCGAGCCCCCCATCGGATTGATCGTCGCTTTCAGAACGTTGTGCCCAAGGTTCTTGTTGATGTCGCCATTGCTTTGCTGCAGCCGAACCAGTTCCGGAGTGCCGTGGAACGTATCCAGCACCCACACGCCGCTTTCATCCGGCAGCCGCAGACCAGGCGAAACAATGGGCATACGCGCCTTTTCAGCGGCGCGCTCGGTCGCCTCCTCTTTGTCTATTGCGGCGGCATCGTTCTGTTCAGCCTGCTCGCGGGCGGCTTCGGCAGCCGCCATCGCATCCGGGGCGTGCTCCTTGTTCCATTTGTCGGTTGCCGGCCAATCCACCAGGTCTTTGGGCAATTCTTCCCACTGGCCTCCGCGCTCAGCGCTCTTGTAGCGGACGCGGTCGCCTGCAATCTGGTATTCCGTCACAATCTGGTAGGAACCATCCTTCAGAATCAGCCGCTTGTCTCCGCCGCCCTGGGCGAAGCCGGGCAGGAGACTGAATAACAGCATCGCAATCAGGATGGAAGCCAGGTGTTTCATGGGCCGTCTTTTAGACGAAACTGTGCAATAACACGTCACTTATCTCCCTTTTATCTCACAATTTGGTGCAGATTTAGGTGTTTTCAGGCTGGATTCTGCCCCTCATTTTCTCCTGCTTTCATTCTCCCGAAATTCCGGGTAGAATCAATTGTGCCTACCTGGTACGCCAATCAAAACCACAAAAAAAGGGTGAAGCAGCGATGTCAGCAAAGTACATCTTTGTGACCGGCGGAGTTGTGTCCAGCTTAGGAAAGGGCCTGGCCGCGGCATCCATCGGCTGCCTGCTGGAAGCGCGGGGACTGAAGGTCAACCTGATGAAGTTTGACCCCTACCTCAATGTCGATCCTGGGACGATGTCGCCCTTTCAGCATGGCGAGGTCTTTGTCACCGACGACGGCGCGGAAACTGATCTCGACCTCGGCCACTATGAACGCTTCACCCATGCCCATCTCACCCGCGACAACAACCTCACCACCGGCCGCATCTATGAGCAAATCATCACCAAAGAGCGCCGCGGCGACTATCTTGGCAAAACCGTCCAGGTCATCCCCCACGTCACCAACGAAATCAAAAACGCCATGCGCAAGGTCGCGGCAAATTGTGACGTCGCTATCGTCGAGATCGGCGGCACGGTCGGCGATATCGAATCTCTGCCGTTCCTTGAAGCCATTCGCCAGATGCGGCAGGAGCTGGGCCGCGAGAATACGGTCTTCGTCCATGTCACGCTGGTCCCTTGGATAAGCGCGGCCCAGGAGTTGAAGACCAAGCCCACGCAGCATTCCGTCAAGGAAATGCTGTCGATCGGGATCCAGCCCGACATCCTCCTTTGCCGCAGCGATCGCCCGTTATCCCGCGAGATCAAGGGCAAGATCGCACTCTTCTGCAACCTGGAAGAGAAAGCAGTCATCACCGCGAGGGACGTGGACTCGATTTACGAGGTCCCGCTCTGCTTCGCGCAGGAAGGCGTGGATGCGCTGGCGCTCAGATATCTGCACCTTGAAACTGCCGAGCCGGATCTGAGCCGCTGGAAGGATCTCGTCCACCGCTGCTATAACCCGAGAGATGAAGTTTCCATCGGCATTGTCGGCAAGTATGTCGAATACGAGGACAGCTATAAGTCACTCAAAGAAGCGCTGGTGCACGGCTCGCTGGCGCATAACCTGAAGCTGCGCGTGACCTGGATCGAGGCCGAGGGGCTTGAGGCAGCAAACTACGAAGAACAGCTCAGGGGTTTCGACGGGATTCTCGTGCCCGGAGGCTTTGGCAAGCGCGGTATCGAGGGAATGCTTAATGCCATTCGCTATGCGCGCGAAAACAAGGTCCCATATTTCGGCATTTGCCTGGGCATGCAGACCGCCTGCATTGAATTTGCTCGCAATGTCTGTGGCCTGAACGGAGCGAATTCAAGCGAATTCGATCCTGCAACTCCGCACCGCGTCATTTACAAGCTGCGCGAGCTCACCGGCGTCGAGGAAATGGGCGGGACCATGCGTCTCGGCGCGTGGACCTGCATTTTGCAGGAGAATTCCCTGGCTTCAAATGCCTATGGCTCAACAGAGATCAGTGAGCGCCACCGGCACCGCTATGAGTTCAACCGCGAATATGAAGCTCTTTTGACCGGAGGCGGGTTGCGCATTACCGGAACCACCCCGGATGCGACATACGTTGAAATCGTTGAGATTCCCAACCATCCTCACTTCCTGGGCTGCCAGTTCCATCCCGAGTTCAAGTCAAAACCGCTCGAGCCGCATCCGCTGTTCAGCGCCTTTATCAAGGCGAGTTACAAAAACCGCATTGCTGTGGGTGAACAAATCGAATTGACCGAGGAGAAGGTTTTGCGGTCATAGATTATCCTCAGCTGTTGTTCGTGGCGTCACGGACTTTGGTCATCTGGCGTTTGCAGCGATAAAGTATATTGATTACAAGAATTTAAAAAGTCAGATATAGGTGGCTCCTTCTCAAACGCAAACTTTGTTCTACTGAGGTCGTCCACCTGCATCATCTAAGCTCTTCATGAGCATCATGCCTGTTCTGGATCCTGACGTTCCTAAAAGGCCCATATTCGGCAAAATTCTGCTTGCCCTTATTCTGGGCCTCATCATCGGCGTGGCTGGACTGGTCTGGTTTGTCCGTCATGCGACGAAGGGTTTCTGGAATGAAGTGGCAGCCAAAGTCACGGGACGAAGCCTCACTCTGGATTCATCTCTGCCCACTGTGGTGGCCAAGATTCAGCAGTTGCAGCGGCTCGAAACCGTCGTCTATACCATGGACAAGGTCGAGGAAGGCTCACGGGAAAATGCCTGGCTGCCGAACATCCTCGCCGGAGACAAACTCCTGCTCGTAGTCCATGGCCAGACCGTCGCCGGCATTGATCTCAGTCAACTCAAACAAAGCGACGTACATATTAACGGACGCGCCGTGCGTATCCACCTGCCGCAGCCGGAAGTCTTCTCCACGACGATTGACAACAGCAAAACCCGCGTTTATTCACGTGATACCGGATTGCTGGTCGGCGCCGACCCCAACCTCGAAACTGAGGTTCGCGCCAAAGCCCAGCAGGACCTGCAGCAGGCTGCATTGGACGACGGCATCCTTGACAATGCCCGCAAGAACGCCGCCGCCACCGTCACCACCATGCTGCTTGGCCTTGGGTTTGAAACTGTGCAGACTGAGTAGGTCCAGGCGGCTTCGCTGATAAACTTAAAAAGCACCTATGTTTGAAAATCTCTCAGAAAAGCTGCAGCGCGCGTTTAAGAACCTGCGCGGACAGGGCACGGTCTCCGAGGAGAACATCGGCGAAGCCCTGCGCGAAATTCGCGTGGCGCTGCTCGAAGCAGACGTCAACCTCAATGTCGTCAAGGACCTGATCGAGCACATTCGCGCAAAGGCCGTTGGTCAGGAAGTGATGACAGCGCTCTCGCCTACCGAGCAGGTCATCAAGATTGTGCGCGATGAACTCGTCGCGCTCCTGGGCAAAGACACGGCCCGGTTCCAGTTTGCTTCAAAGCCTCCCACGGTGATCCTGATGGCTGGCCTTCAGGGCTCGGGCAAGACGACGACTTCAGGCAAGCTGGCGGCATGGCTGCAAAAGGGCGGCCATCGGCCCATGCTCGTGTCGGTAGACGTGTATCGTCCGGCAGCACGGGAGCAGTTGAAGGTTGTTGCCAAGTCGATCAAGGCCAATCTGTACGAAGGTGACACAAAGGGCGAGGCTGCGGGAACTCCACTCGTCGAGCGGTTGGCCAAGGAGGCGCGCCGCGAGGCGATCATCTCCGGCTGTGACACGCTGATTGTTGATACCGCAGGCCGTCTACACATTGACGAAGACCTGATGGGCGAGATGGAGTCGCTTAAGAAGCTGCTTTCGCCACAGGAGATCCTGTTTATAGCTGATTCGATGACCGGACAGGACGCAGTCAAGTCGGCTGACGAGTTCCATAAACGGCTCGCGCTTACTGGCATCATTCTTACCAAGATGGATGGCGATGCACGCGGCGGCGCGGCGCTGTCGATTCGCCACGTCACGGGACAGCCGGTGAAGTTTATCGGTACAGGCGAGAAGCCGGACGCTTTTGAGCCGTTCCATCCGGACCGCATCGTGGGCCGCATTCTCGGCATGGGCGACATCATGACGCTCATCGAGAAAGCCGAAGAAAAGCTGGACCGCAAGAAGTCCGAGGAGTTCGCGCGCAAAGCGCTCTCGGGCGACGGCTTTTCGCTCGAAGATTTCCGTGACCAGCTGCGGCAGATTCGCAAGCTCGGCTCATTGCAAAGCATCATGAAGATGCTTCCATCAGTCGGGCCGCTGGCGGGCATGCAGCAGATGGCCGATCAGGTGGACGAAAAGCAGTTTGTCCGCGTCGAGGCGATCATCAACTCGATGACGCAGAAGGAGCGGAACAATCACGAGATCATCTCCGGAAGCGGGCGCAAACGTATTGCCGCTGGTTCCGGGACTTCTGTGCAGGAAGTGAACCAGCTCCTGCGGCAATACGCACAGATGCGGAAGATGTTCAAGAACGTAGGCAAGGGCGGAATGCTGCAACGGCGCGCGATGGGTATGTTAAGCGGCATGCGCGGGCGGTAAGTTCCGCTAAAAACCTTTCACCGCAGTGGACGCTGAGGTTTCGCAAAGGTTCGCAGAGAAATGCTTTACCGTAGAGACTTTGGCTAATTTCCCATGATTGACCTCGATCACCGATTGCAGGATCAGCTCGACGAGATTACCGCCAATACGCGCAATCTGGTGCAGCCGGAGCGGCTGGCCATCAGTGAGCAAGCGGTGGCCGATCTTTTTTCGAGCGGCATTGAGGAGCGGATTCTTGCGGTGGGGACCAAAGCGCCTGAGTTTGTGCTGCCAGATGCATCGGGGCGAATGGTGCGCTCGTCTGACCTGCTGGCGTTGGGACCGCTGGTGGTCAACTTCTTTCGCGGGCGCTGGTGTCCTTACTGTATGACGGAGCTAGAGGCCTGGCGCGACCTTTATCCCGCAGTACGCGAATATGGCGCGCTCCTGGTTGGCATTTCACCACAAACGGCTCGGCAAAACGATTTCACCGCCGGGCAGCACAAAATCCCTTTCCCTTTACTCTTCGATTCGCATTGCGATGTTGCGCAGCACTTCGGGATTGCTTACCGCGTTCCACCCTTTCACCAGCAATACTTCCGCAGCATTCTCGTGAACATCCCTTTCGTGAATGGCGACGAGAGCTGGATGCTACCGCTGCCGGCCACCTATGTACTCGGTCAGGATGGGACAGTCCTCTACGCTAAGGCCCATGCCGATTTCCGGGTCCGCCCGGAGCCGGGTGAAGTACTGAAATACCTGCCTCGGCGATAAATATCTATCCGCGATATTTGAGTTCCCGGGCCTGACCAAAAAATAGGGCGCCCGTAAGGCGCCCATTTGTAGCTCGTCCGAACGATTTAAAAGATTACTTTCCCTCCCAGGATCACGAATCGTGTGCCCGATGTGTTGCCGGGAACCGTCGCGAAGCTGTTAAAAGCGGTATTCAGGAATGGATTGAAGCCAGACGGGCTGTAGTCACCCACGTTGGAGTCTCCAGTGGCGCGGAACTGCTGGTTTAATGCGTTGTACACATTGAACTGCAGTTGTATGGAAACACGTTCAGTAACCTGGGTTGTTTTGTAGAGGCTCAAATCCAAATCGCTGAACGTGCTGCCACGCAGGATGTTGCGGCCTGATCCCGGATATGGATTCCCAACCGCCTGGGCGTATGCCTGGTTGTTGACGATCCAGTGCGCAGACGCCGGGTCGATCGGGGTACCAGGGTTGTAGTTGCCGTTGTTGTCGATGAAATCGGTGTTGTACTCGACGTATTGCGGTGTGCCAAGGGTTGGACTGCCACCGACGGTTGGCCCGGTGTATGGGTTGAGATATGCGACTGTGTTAAGCGGGGCTTTGCGATTGGATACGACAAGGCGGCAGGTATCGAGCGCTGAACCTACAGAGGAGCCGTTGAATGCTCCATCACAGAAGCTGGTGTCACCAGTAAAACCGTCCAACGTAAGCGGTTGGAAGGCATTGAAAGGCTGGCCGCTGTTATAGCGATAGAAGCTGCCAAGGGAGAAGCCATTGACCAAGCGGGAGACAAACCCGTTCGAAGCGGCAAACTTTGGCAACTCATAATTGAAAGCGATGCCTACGACATTCGGATAGCTGTTGCCGCTTACTCCGCGTTCGCCCACATCCGGATCTTGTGGGTTCTGTGGAAAGGCATTCGTGTTGCCTGCCGCGCCAGTACTAAATACGTCGGTAGAATTGTCGATCGACCTGCTCCATGTATAGGACACAGTGCCTGTCAATCCGCGATAGTTCCTGGTAGATAGATTGAGTTGGAGACCGCTGTAATTTGCCCAGCCACCGTTCGTTACATACGCCAGGTTGGAGCTGTTGCAACTGGGTCGTCCAAAGCCGGGCTGTGTGCTGTCTGAGCAGAGAGACGAAGGCGACACGTAGTTGGGAAATGAAGCAGCTACGGGCAGCAGGAATGGGTTCTGGTCGACCGAGCGGAAGTCGCTCGTGGTTTTCGAACCGACATAGCGAATCTCCCCTACTGCTCCGTGCCCGATCTGATGCTGAAGGGCCAGGGTGTAAGTCTGCACATAGGGCGTGCGGAAGTTTGCCGGGACGTAGGTCTGATCCCGGAAGCGCGGATCAACACCGACCCCAATTGGCAGACTGGAGAGATTCGTCGAGCGGACGCTGGCGCCGGTCAAATTACCGTTTGCCGGCTGGCAGTTTCCACTGCAGCCAACAACGCCAGTATTGGCAACCGGGCTGGCAATCGCATCAAGCAGGAAGATGTTGTAGTAAGCAGGATTGGCATTGATAGCATATCCGCCGTTCACGACAAGTTCCTTATCAAATGAAGGATTCCACGCAAAGCCAATTCTAGGTTCGAAGTTCTTATAGTTTTCGTTCACAGCGCCGACTGTTTTGTCCGCCAGAGGAAGGCTAGGATCCCAGAATGCGGTAGCGGGATTCGACTCGCGCGCGACAGTTTCGTCATGCAGCTTGTTTACCGCCTGACCGAAGTATTCCCAGCGCATGCCAAGATGAGCAGTGAAGTTTGGCGTGACTTTCCAGTCGTCCTGGACATACCCGGCAGCATCGGGCTCGGTAAAGGGAATGACCGGATTGCCATTGGCAAGCAGAAGAGCACCGGAATCCTGGAGGAAACTGGAGAAGTCACTGTACAGATAATCGCCGTTATAGAGTGGCAGGAAGATGTTCGGGGAGTTCTGATAATCAAACTCGCCGCCGAACAGAATTGTGTGGTTGCCACGTGTCCAGGTGGCATTGTTCTGGATCTGAGTCACTTTTACAATACGGCCCTGTGGAGAACCCGCGTTGTAACCAAATCCAGAGTCCTGATTGCTGCCAGTGAAAGTGATCTGGGCCGGACATACGGTCAAATTGTTCGCTGTGCAAGCTGGTATGGCGCCACCCTGAAAGAGCACGTTAGATTGCTGGAAGCTGTAACGGAGCTGGTCGACCCAGCGATCTGAAAATACGTGAGTCCAGTCGGCACCCACAGAATGCGTTGTTCCTGGCACATCGACATAAGAACCAGCTGAAATACTGCCTGCACCTGTGCTTGCAAACGGCACGCCGGTACTTAGCTGGTCCTGATAGAAGTAGCGGACGAACAGGTGATCTTTTCCGGTTGGCTGCCAGTCAAGACGACCCAATTCTTCCTGATCATTGAATGGGGTCGGAATGGTGCGCTGCACGCCCGCGAACGGAATGGAAAATGTCGCGCCGTTCGGACCTGTGACATTTTCAAAAACGGTCGCCCCCGCCGGTGTGGGGTTGCCCACCGTGACTCCATAAGGACCATAGGCCGAGAGCATTGCTACTGCTGGATTGCCGGGAAAATCTGCTTGCAAGGCCTGGATGCCAGCAGGCGTGGGAGTGAGATCCGGCAAAGACTGAGACGGGGTCACACCCGTGCGCACATGATCCCAGAAGGTGCTTCCGAAGAAGAACAACTTGTCCTTGAGGATTGGGCCTCCGAGGGTGCCACCATAGCGGTTTTCGACGAATCGCGGAACAACAGGAGCTGCGCAACCGGAGTCTGGGCTTTGACCTGATCCGCAAAAACCGAAGAGCGGGTTCTTTTCTGCATTTGTGAGAGAACTTAGGGCCTGGCCTTGGTAAAACTCAAAACCGCTTCCGTGAAAAGCATTGCTGCCGGATTTCGTAACGTAATTGACGACAGCGCCGGCATTGCGGCCATACTGCGCGCTGTAATTGTTGGTAATGACCTGGATTTCCTCAATGCCATCCTGGCTGCCAAAAAAAGCCTGAGGGCCGGCAACTGAATTATCGTTGTTCGTTTGCCCGTCAATTTCAAAGTTGTTGTAACGGCCGCTTTGGCCGTTGACCGAGAACCCATCCCCATTGGTATTGGAGAAATTCGTGCCTCCGGCACCATGCGTGCTGACGACACCGGGAATAACCTCGGTTATCGTGTCAAATCCGTTGTTCAAGGGCAGGCTCTGTACACTTTGCGTGCTGAATGTGGTCGTCACTTGCGAATCGGCAGTGTTCAGAAGTGGCTGGCTGGTGCCACTGACAACAACCTGCGTTGAGGCGCCGATGGTCAGCTGAATCGAATTCAGATTGTTGGTGACGCCTGATGCGACTTGAATGTTGTTTACAACCGTCTGGTTGAAGCCATCGGCTGTGACTTCGATTCGATATGTACCCACCGGAACAGCGCGAAACGAGAAGATACCGTCGGCAAGGGAATCCGTCACCAGAGTGGTGCCCTTTGCTGTATCAATAGCCTGCACGTGGGCGTGCTGAATCACAGCACCGCTCGGATCCACTACAGTACCGGTGATCGTTCCGGTAGTAATGCCTTGACCGAAGGCAAAGGAGGCAACCCCAACAACAAAAAGTGCTATCGCGAAAAGTTTTTGACTTCGAATCATCTGTATTCGCTCCTCGCATTACAAAAGGCAATTCGGGTGCCTAATTCTCAGCGATTGTTTATATATCAGTAAATATATGAAACCAAAAAGCTTCGGAGCAAATAATTAACTTTATAGTTAATGTATTGCGGTCATTTATTTGATATTTGGTAATTAAAATACTGAATTTGGTAGGTATACGAAAAACAACTGCACAAATTGTGACAATGCACTGGATCGAAGGGGTTAACGGCGTTTCACAGGGGTAAACGGATGGATTTTCTATCGTGCTCAGCCCCACACAGTGAGTAAGGGAATAGAGGCAAGCAAATGACATATTCGACTGGCACTCGCAGTCAATGATGAAGCCGAAAAGGGAAGGGGCGCCTGAAGTGAGCGCCCCCGTGCAAGTTAGCTAGAAAGTAATTAGAAGCTGAACTTCATCCAGAAGCGCAGGTTCCTGTTGGTGGTGGCGCGAGCATTCGTAGTATTCATAAAGCTCGTGCTGCCTATGTCGAGAAGGCTGGTGTCGAGGATTCCGACATCGTTGTGATTGCCAATGTTCTGGACTTCTGCCCGAAGTTGGAATGTTGCGCTCTCGAGGTGGGTCCACGGAGCGGGAATGTCCTTTTCGGCGGCCACATTCCAGATCGTTGTTCCCGGGTTGCGGAAACTGTTACGACCGACCTCAAAGGGCATGAATTGCGGACCGTACGGAATCAGCCAATGAACCTGGCTGTTGTTTACGACAACCACGTTCCCGGTTGAATTGAGTTGTCCATAGTCGTAATAGACGCCTGGGGTTCCTCCAATGTAGATACCATCGATACCCGCAGTGTCGATGGGAGCATGAACGTTTCCAATAATGGGACGATCATTGACAGCACTGCCATCGCCATTTGTATCGACACCGGGGATGGTGAAGGTGCTGGGCGGTCCAGCCTGCAGTTGCGTCACCCCTGAGAATGACCAATGCCGGGTAAGGCCGCTTAACAACATATCTGTTGTGTGGTTGTCGGAGCGGACGCCGATCGGCGCCCAGGTATAGGCAACTGAAAAGAACTGCGGAAAGTCAAAGGCGGACGCGCCCCAGTCCTGACGTCGTCCACCAGGAGCGAGGTTCGCACTGTAGGAAGTGCTGCTGTTGAACAGAGAGAAGACTTCGGAGCCATTGTCCAGGTTTTTTCCGTAGGTATATGCCGCGCGGAAAGTCAGGCCGTGCGAGAACCTCCGCGACAACTCCGCTTGAATGCTGTCGTATTCCGAAGCAGCAGTGTTTCCGCGCGCATTCACGGCGCCACGATCGGGATTCAACCGATCGCCGGTGTTGAAGTCGAAGTAGTTGTATTGCTGGTTGGCATACAGCTTACGTCCGCGGGTACCGACATAGTTGAGGGTCAACTTCAGGTCCGCCGGCAGAGCGCGTTCCACTCCCAGGTTCCACTGATATACGCGCGGGTTGACCAGGTTCTTATCTACGCTCAACACGCTTGAGAACGGGCTGATGGGAGCAGGCGTAATGGAAGGAACCAGGCTGAGGGCATTGCCTAAACCAGTCGGCGCTTGCGAAGTCAAGGTTGTTGACACCGCATTGGGCGAGGACTGAGCGGAATTGACCGGAATGTTGCTGAAGTCGGTGTCGTAGAAGATACCGGCGCCGCCGTGCACAACAGTCTTGCCGCTGCCCAGCCAGCCTCCTCCGGTGGGAGCGTAGGCAAACCCGAAGCGCGGCCCGAAGTTCAAGGCGCTGTTATTGACCCTGTATACATTCGTGATTGGCGCAAAGGGATCCTCAACATCAATTCCCGGATATTGCAGTGAGTTGCTTGGATCGGTGATGTAGTCATAGCGGAGGCCGAGATTCAGAGTGAGATCGGGCATCACTTTGACGTCATCCTGAACAAAGCCGGCTGAACGCCAGATATGTGGATCGATCCGCGTGGGACCAAACGTACGTTCGGCTGTGCCGCCTTTGCCCAGATTGTCATTCAGGTAATTACCCATGGATGTGAAGCCTGCGCTGCTGGTGATGGTCAACTGCCCCAGCGCTTCCTGGGCCACCAGATCGGTTTCCAGGATGCGGCCAATGTCGGCTCCCATGCGAATGGACTGCTTGCCGATGTTCCAGCTCACTGTGTCCTGGAACTGATAGAAGTTTTCCAGACGACCCTGAGGAATGTTCTGGGAGACCCCTAGAACTGGAAAAGACGGAGTGCTTCCACCGTTGTACGCGTCCTGGAATTCAAGAGAGTAGTTCTGTGCCAGCGGATTCGCTTTTGTCTCGGGCGTGGCCTGGAAGAGAAAATCGATGCGCGTCATAGAGGCGCGGAATTCGTTGAGAAGATGCGGGCTGAAAACGTGCGTCCAGTTCACATAGCTGAGATAGGAGGGCCCTCCAACCTCTCCATCGAAGCCGGGCAAGCCGGAAGTATTCAGACCGAGATCGGGAGTAAACGTTGCATTGTCGCGCATGAAGCGGACGGCAAATGAATCGTTTTGATTCGGAGTGTAGTCGCCGCGAATGATGTACTGCAGATCAGGTTCCTGCTGAGGAACCGGGGGACGCTCGAACAGGGCGGTGGTAACGACGCAGCCACTTGCGGGGCAAGCACCGGAGGCGCCGGTTGTGGGCTGGCCGACATTGATCGGCGCAGTCGCGCCGACGAAATTGTATTGATTGAGGTATGTGCCGCTGTTGAGCAGACCTTGCAGAAGCGCAACATTGGGACCGCCAATCGAAGTCAGGACGTTATAGCCGTTCTGGTCAGGCAGTTCAATCGGAGTTGAGTTTGAATTGCCATAGAAGCGGCTCCACTGCGAGGCGCCGAAGATAAACAGCTTGTTCCGCCAGACGGGCCCGCCTCCAGTGAATCCAAACTGGTGTTCGTCAAATCGCGCTTTATTGGCAGAACTCTTGGGCGTGATCAGGCGGGTCTGGCCGTCGACTGAATTGAGCCCCGATCCGGAATAAAGCTCAAACGCAGAGCCATGGAACTGATTGGTGCCGGATTTCGTGACCAGGTTCACTACGGCGCCACCGGCGCGTCCATACTCAGCTGCTGGAGAGTTGGTCAGCACGGTGACGGATTGAAAGATGTCGGGAATCTGCGGTTGAAAGGCCTGGCCACCAAGACCGACGTCATTAATATCCTGGCTGTCCATCATGAAGTTGTTAGCGCGCGGACGCGATCCATTGACTTCAATCTGTTCATAGTTGCCGCCCGCGCCAGCCAGGTTAAGCATGGGATTGACATATTGGACGCCGGGGATAGTAGTGGCCAGTTCAATGGGGTTAAGGGAAAAGATCGGCAGGGTCTTTAACTCACCGGACTCGATTGTGCCGGAGAGATGACCGTTATCGAGATTGATATTGTTTGTGGTCGCCTGCACAGTGACCGTTCCTGTGACGGCGCCAATGCTCAAGACGATGTCGCGAGACGTGACGACGGAGGGTGTCACGCTCACGTCTGTGATTTGATTTGCTGCAAAGCCAGAAGCTGCCGTGCTAATGGTGTAGACACCTGGATTGATGGCATCAACCCTGTATTCTCCACTCCCATTGGTCTGGATGGCGCGGGTTTCTCCGGTTAACTGGCTTTTGATCGTAACCGTTGCATTCGGGATAACCGCGCCGCTTGCATCGCGGACAACGCCAACGAGAGTCCCCTTGCTCGTCTGCGCGATGAGCGGAGCGCCTGCCACGGAAAGCAGGGTCAGCAGCAAAACCAAGGATTTCATCATTCTTGACATACTTTGAAGCTCCTTATCAGTTGGTCAACATCAAAACCATTGCTCGATGAGACCCGCGAATTTAGGCGAACACCGGATTCCTGCAAGACGCCCGCTTTGGATTTCATACAAACTCTGTGAACTGAGCGAGTTAACAAGCAATTGAGACTCCATTTGGCGTCAAGGAATTGTCAAATCAGTTAATTAGTGACTGGTCATAAATATACGTTGAGTAAATCGCGTATTCTTGTGGTCAGATACACTTGAAAATGCGCCCACCTCTACAGAATTTTGTAGAGTATCTTCCTTAAACGAAACTCAGATGCTCCAAGACAAGGCGATTCAAGAGCGGTTGTCCTCGATATACGAACGCATCCATTCCGTTTGCCGCCGGACAGATCGCAGCCCAGCGGATGTCAAGCTGATGGCTGTCTCCAAAACACATCCTCCTGAGACGATTGCTGCCGCTGTTCACGCAGGGTTGCGCCTATTCGGTGAGAATCGGGTACAGGAATTTCAGCAGAAGCGGCCTGCATTGAGCGGATTGGGGATTGACGTCTCGGGAGTGCCGGGCTCGTCAGGCGAGTCGATTGCGGTTCATCTGATCGGGCATCTGCAATCGAACAAAACAGGACGGGCGGCGGAGATTTTTTCCGGGGTGGATACGGTTGACTCGCTGAAGCTGGCCGAACGGCTGAACGACGGAGCGAAAAAGCTGGGGCGGCGGTTGCCGGTTTTGGTCGAAATCAAGATGAGTGAAGAAGCAGCCAAGACGGGGCTTGGGCCCGAGTCGCAGGAACTGGCTGAGCTGCTGGATAGGCTAACTGACCTGGGCAGCTTGCAGATGCGTGGACTGATGACGGTGCCTCCCTTGGACGAAAATCCGGAGACGGCGCGGGACTGCTTCCGGCGTCTGCGAATGTTGCGTGAGGCGTTGGCAGGACGGCATCCACAGCTGGACTTCAGCGAGCTTTCAATGGGGATGTCAGGAGATTTTGAGATTGCCATTGAAGAAGGCTCCACGCTGGTGCGGATCGGGACAGCGATTTTTGGGGTACGGCCTAAAGCGGGCTGATTCTACCGCTGCGGCTTTAGCTTTCACCACGGAAAACGGGGAGAAACAGGTTTGGATTGTTACTTTCCCACCCTATCGCAAACTAAGCGATAGGATGGGGCACCCGTTTCTGTGCTGATATGAAGAAAAAGCAGGTCCTTACGTTTCTCTTTGTTCAGCGTTAGGGTGGCAAACTTCAGAAGTGATGGCGGGCGATCACGCTTTCCCCGTACACTGTCCGTTACGCTTTCTCTAAAGGATAGACATGAGTCATCTTTACGCCGTGGTAGTCGGCGCTATCGTTCTCACTCTGCTTGTGGTGTCGCTCACGCGGCTGGGCAAGGTCAAGACCAAGGCCGACTATCTGGTTGCCGGGCGTACTCTGCCTGCCTTTGTGCTGGTCTTTACGTTGTTGTCGTCCTGGATCGGG
This sequence comes from Alloacidobacterium sp., assembly GCF_035631355.1. NCBI lineage: Bacteria > Pseudomonadati > Acidobacteriota > Terriglobia > Terriglobales > Acidobacteriaceae > Alloacidobacterium > Alloacidobacterium sp. The sequence goes on along the minus strand of NZ_DASQIX010000075.1, from coordinate 30,439 downwards.
TCGGGTTCGCTGCTGGGCGCGGCGGAGAATGCCTACAACCACGGATTTGTGGCCATCTGGCAGGCCGCCGGCGGATGGGCCGGGCTGCTGCTGATTTACTTTATTGCGCCAAGAGCACGGCGGTCGGCCCAGTTCACAATTCCCGACCTGCTGGAGGCGCGCTACAACCAGACGGCGCGCGTGCTGGGCGTGATTGCGGTCTTGTTCGCATATACAGCGATCACCAGCTACCAGTTCATCGGCGGCGGAGACATTCTGAGTTTGATTTTCCCCAATGTCATTACGCCTGTATTGGGTGAGTACATCATTGCCGCGTTTGTCATCGTGTTTACGGCGATTGCCGGGATGTCGTCGGTAGCGTATATGGATGTGTTTATCGGGTTGCTGGCAACGATTACGATGCTGATTGCCTTGCCGGTGCTGATGCATTCGGTGGGCGGATGGAGCGGTTTTCACGCGTCACTGCCGCCTTCGCACTTCACTGCGCTGGGCGATGATACGTTTATGCAGGCGCTGGAGCTTTTTGTGCCGACGTGTCTGCTGATGCTGGGCAACCAGGCGATGTATCAGAAGTTTTTTTCGGCAAAGTCGGAGAAGGACGCGCGCGTCGCCGTTGTCGGCTGGATCATCGGCACGGTGATTCTGGAAACGGTGATCGTAGTGTTGGCGATGCTGGGGCATGTGCTGGCGATGAGGAAGCACGAATCGCCATTTCCACGCGAGATTCTCGCATTCACTTCGCTGCACAGTCTGCCGGGACTGCTGGGCGCGTTGCTAATGGGAGCGATTTTCGCAAAGATCGTCTCGACGGCGAACAATTTTTTGTTCTCGCCGGCGACGAACCTGGTGAACGACATTTTTGTGCGCTACATATCTCCCGAAGCGTCGAACAAGCGCATTCTGATTGTTTCGCGGTTGATGGTGGTGCTGCTGGGTGTCTGGGCGCTGTATCAGGCGCTGCATACCGGGTCGGTGCTGAAGAAAACGCTCTATGCTTACACGATTTATTCGGCGGCGCTGACGCCGGTAATTCTGGCGGCCTTTTATTCAAAGCGAGCGAATGCCGCAGGCGCCGTAAGTGCGATTTTTGCGGGCACATTTATTACCGTCTTCTGGGATTCGAGCTTTATTCACAACCATCTGCCCGCAGTGTTGGCGCAGCGGGACGCGATCTTTCCTGCTCTGATTGTGGCAGTGCTGTGTCTAGTGGTTGTCAGCGCGTTTACGCAAACTCCGCGCAAGGACCAGGTGGCGATCTTCTTTGGTGAGCAGGCATAAAAATGGCAAGCGGCCTGGGGTTGGTAGGGCCGCCTGCCTATGGGTTAAAAGCGAGATTTTCTGAGTTGCTCTTACCCACGTAAAGCTAGGTCTGGTCCAGAAGCGAAACTCCATCCATTGAGTCGAGCGCGAGCGTGACGCAGTTTTTGGGCATGACATTGCTGGCATCCCAGAGCTTCGATAGCGCTTGTGCCTGTAGAAGGTGAATGCACTTGTGCCAACAGCAGGCGAAAGGGATGGAACATTCCTTGAGGGCTCCTTGTAGCCATAAACCAGCTTACTGGGCGATTTATTTCTTCCCGATGGAATTGGGGCGGGATGTGGGGCGTCTGCGATGAACCGTTGCCCTCAAGGCGCAAGCTGCTATCCAAACCAGAGGCTGCATCCCGAATCTCTTGCTTTCAAGCGACAGGCCCCTCCGTGAGCAACGGCCCTGAACAAAACCAGAAAAGGGCACTTCTTCCTTGTTTCTTGCCGTAGGCTACATTCATGCCTGTGGCTGTGCTTACGCTTGAGGTTCGCATTGAGAATGCCCATTCGCTCAAGGATCGGAGGCAGGTGGTACGCAGCCTGAAGGAGAAACTGCGGAATGGTTTCAACATTTCCGTAGCGGAGATGGATGAGGCGGTGACATGGCAGTCAGCAACGATTGGCGCAGCGGCGATTTCGGGGTCGCGCGATTATCTTTCGGGCCTGATGAAGCAGGTCGAGGACGCGGCGGTGCGGATTACGAATGACCTGGGGGCGCAGGTGGCGGATGCCTGGTGGGAGTTTCTGGAGGAGTAGCTCAGTGTGCAAGCGACTCAGCGTCAGAGAATAGAGGCGCACGCTTTCCCACGCTATCGCAACTGCGCGATAGGAGTTAGCGCGAAATTTCGCTTGCTGCTTTCAGAAAAAGCAAGTCTTCTCCTTTACTCCCTCAGGAGAAACACGCTGAAATCCTGCCTCCAGGACCTTATTTTGTTCGGGTAACGCTCAACTGGTTACGACATTACCAAACGAGGAAACTATTTTGTTATTGGCGGGCGGCGACAGGCTGGGATACATTTCAATCATTGAGTAGCACTTGGGGGAGGGCTACTGAATTGTTAACGCCTGTGGAATGATTTCCACAGGCGTTTTACATTTGGAAAGAATTTCCCATCAAATGGCGGGGCAGTTCGTTCAATTTGATGCAGATACGGCATAAAGAATTGAAGCTTCCCTTCGGCTTCACATTACTGCGCAATGACTTCGGTCGGATGATATTTCCATACAAGATCACGCCAATATCAAAACTGGTCTAAACCTGTCTTCGCGTCCCACCGTCAAAACTTTTTTCGCCTTATGCTTACTTTTGTGCAATCCGGGCCGTCTGGTCTGGTATTCTCAAACGTTTAACCAAAGGAAGCTGGAGATGCCGGAACAACGGGCACGCAAATACCATCAGGATCGCGTGGCGGAAGCGCTGCGTGAAGAAATTGGGGCGATGATCGAGGGCGAATTGTCTGACCCGCGGATCAGCTTTGCCTATGTCAGCCAGGTGGTGCTGAATCCTGGGGGTAAGTCGGCGCTCATCTATGTGGCCGTGGATGGCGGCGCGGCGGAAGAAGAGCAGACGATTGAGGGCCTGATGGCTGCGAGAGGCTACATCCGGCACGAACTGCTGGAGAGGATGGGCGTGCGGCATATTCCGGACCTGACGTTCCATATTGATCGTTCGGAAAAGATGAAGGCCCGGATCGATGAGCTGCTCGGGAGGGCGCACAAGCGTCAGAAGAGTGTAGTGGATTGAAGTTTCACATCAGAGGACATAGAGGGAATTAACGATCAAAAAGGGACATGGGAGAACGGCACAACATCCACGCTGTACTGAACGCGCTTGAGCGCGGGCAGCGGTTTCTGGTGAGCGCGCACGCACGTCCGGATGGCGACGCGGTGGGGTCCATGCTGGCCTGCGCGATGATCATAGAGCAGCTGGGAAAGCAGGCGGACATGGTTTCCTGCGACCGGGTGCCACTGATATACCGGTCTCTGCCATGCTCTTCGGCGATGCGGCAGGCGGTCCGCGTGGAGGATGAATATGACGCAGTGATCCTGCTGGAATGCGATGGGATCGAGCGTTCGCGGCTGCGCGGACTGGAAGGCCGATTCCTCATCAACATCGACCATCACGCGAGCGGACGGAATTTTGCTAATGTCAACTGGATCGACACCGAGGCGTGCGCGGTGGCGGAGATGGTCTACGAACTGGCCATGGTGGCGGGCGTCCGGATTACCCCGGAGATGGCGACCTGCCTATATACCGCCGTCCTGACGGATACAGGGCTGTTTTGCTACGACGGGACAGATGCGCACACCTTTGAATTGGCAGCGGAGCTGGCGAGGCATGGAGCGCGACCGGCGGCGATCGCGAAGGATGTTTACTTTTCGCACCCAACTTCAAAGATGATGCTGTTGGGCGCGGCCCTCTCAAACCTGCGGCGCGAAGGACGCATCGCCTGGATGTGGGTGACGCACCAGGACATGCTCCGCACCAGCGCAGCGGAGGAAGATTGCGAAGGCATCGTGAATTACGCGATTGCAATCGCCGGTGTGGATGTGGCCATTTTTCTGCGAGAGTTGAGCACTCACCGCGTGCGGCTCTCGTTACGCAGTAAGGGTCAGGTGAATGTGGCGCGGCTTGCCGAGCGTTTTGGCGGAGGCGGGCACCAGCACGCCAGTGGCTGCACGCTCGATGGGCCATTGCCGGACGCGACGGAAATAATACTGGAAATAGCGCGGCGGACGTTGAACGCGGCAGTGCACGAAGTCGCGTAGGTCTTTGATCAACCTTGTTAAATTTCTGTTTGCCCCCCAAATCCTCAGAATCGAGCCTTCGACCTCTGCTCAGAGGAGGCCCTCGACCGGGGGCATCCTAAATACCTCAATCTATGAAGTCGTGCAGTTGAATCTGATAGCCTTGTCTGCGGAAAGCAATTCCATCCGGGACCTCTGAACGAACGTGGCCATCCCTAAGAGCATCAAGGCGCTACGCATCAGCCCAACGACTGCCATGACGCGCTTCCCTTTTCTCGGGACGACGCTGGAGACGTTGACACTTTTCATTTTTACGGCCTTCTTTTTGTTCTACGGGCTGGTGCCCATTTTTGGAGGTGACGGTATCGGGCTGGTGGGTGCGGACGAGCCGCGATATGCGCAGGTAGCGCGCGAAATGCTCCAGCGGCATGACTACGTTACGCCAATTCTGTACGGTCAGCCATGGCTGGAAAAACCGGCGCTCTATTACTGGCGGGCGATGTTCGCATTTCGCGAGTTCGGCATACACGACTGGTCAGCACGTCTTCCGTCGGCGAGCTTTGCGTTTGTGCTGGTAGTCCTTGTTTTTCTGCACATGCGACGGTTCCGCCCCGGCGGGCAATTGGACGCGGCGCTGCTGACGGCGTCTTGTGCGGGCATTCTGAGCTTCGCGCGCGGAGCATCGACGGACATGCAATTGGCCGCGCCGTTCTGCATTGGAATGCTGGGCTGGTATGCCTGGTATGAGACAGACAGCAAATTCTGGCTGTTTGATCTGTACTTTTTTGTGGGGGCGGCGACACTGGCCAAAGGCCCCGTGGCTCCATTTCTGGCGCTGGTGATCCTTACTGTCTTCGCAGCGCTGCGAAAGGAGTGGTCGATCCTGCGACGAAGCATCTGGTGGCCCGGTGTTGCGCTGTACTTCGCAATGGTGTTGCCGTGGTTCATCGCGGTGCAGAAGCGCAATCCGAATTTTCTACGGGTGTTCTTTCTGGAACATAACCTGGAGCGTTTTGCCACCAACCGCTTCGAGCATGAGCAGCATTTCTGGTATTACATTCCCGTCGTTGTGTTGAGCCTGATGCCGTGGGCTGTGATTGCCATTGCGGCATTCTGCGACGCGATTAAGGAATCGATTGCGGAGTGGCGCGCGCGGCGGGCCAAGTATCACTACATGGGGCACCAGCGAACGGGCGACGCCTTTCCGGAGTTTCTGGTGCTTTGGGCGCTGATTCCGATTATTTTCTTCTCGTTTTCAGATTCGAAGCTGCCCGGCTACATTCTTCCATCCGTGCCGCCACTCACGATTCTGTGCGGCGATTATCTGAACCGTATGCGGGGACGGGGGCTGAAGCCGTGGCTACTGATTCTGCATGGCTTGCTGGCGGGGGCGCTTACGACGTTGGTTCTGCTGCTGCCGCGGCTGATCCAGCACTCAGACAAGATGCCGCCGCAGAATGCGCTGATTGCGGCAGGCGCGACAGGATTTGCGACGACTATCTTCATTCTCGTAACTGTGGCACGGTTTGGCCTCAAGCGCCTACGCATCGCGACCATGGTTCCAATTGTGATTCTGCTGCTGTTTCTCTATGGAATCGGGCCTTTTTTCGGATTCGGGCAGATTGCTTCCACCAAAGGGACGGTGCAGTTAATCGATCTGACCTATTCGGCGCGCCCTTTGTCGAAGATTCTGGAGCAGATTTCCCCACCGGATGGTACGGTTGCGGTCTATAAAGTTCGCCGGGATATGGAGTATGGCATCTCCTTTTATCGCAACAGGAAAGTTGTGAACTATGAACAGGATGGGATTCCGCCTGAGCAACATATCCTCGTGGCGCGTGAATCTTATGTAGACGAATTGCGTCAAAAACTTACCGGCAGGCGATATGAGCCGCTCTTCGTGTATCCTGCTCAAAATCTCGTCGTCTACGCCGTGGCTGCGCAAGAGTAATCAGATAGTAGGGCGCTTGCTGATACGTGGCCTGTTGGGGACGACCGCCGCCTGGAAGAAAGATACAGGACAGCAGGATGATTACTTTGTTTCCTTGGTGAGTGAACTGTGAGTTCGGCATTGCAGTTTGAAATTCTCGACCTCAGGCATTTTTCCGCCAGCAGCCTGCGTCCTGTGCTGGATGCGGAGAGCCGCATGTGGAGCGATCGCCTGCAATGGGACTACCGCACTTCAGCCGACCTTCTATTGCAGTACCTGGATTCGCGGGTGCTGCCAGGGTATGTCGCAGTAGAGAATGGGCGCATTTCGGGCTATGTTTTCTGCGTATATGAAGAGCACAAGGCGATTATCGGAGATGTGTTTTCCCTTTCCGATGCTGCTGCTGACGTGCAGGATCAATTGCTGCGGCACCTGATCGAGCTGTTGCGGAACTCTCCGGGTATCGATCGCATTGAATGCCAGCTGCTGCTGCATCCGCATGGGCTGCATGAGGAAACTTTCCGGGAGGCGGGATTCAAGCTCTTCCGCCGGCTCTTTATGGAACTGGAGCTGGCGCAATTCAAACCGTCTACGTCACGACAGCAGCTTCCGCAGGGGCTTGCACTGAACACATGGCGGGAGAGCGATTTTCATCCAGCGGGATACCTGATTGCTGACGCATACGACGGGCATTTGGACAGTTTCATCAATGACCAGTACCGATCAGTAGCAGGCTCGCTGCGATTCCTGCACAACATCGTCCGCTTTCCTGGATGTGGACTATTCGATCCCCTGTCGTCACGCTCGCTGACACGGACAGCAGACGGCTCGCTGGCGGGAGTACTGTTGTGCTCGCGCGTACGCGATGACATCGGGCATGTGACCCAGGTCTGCGTGGCTCGGAACCAGCGAGGGCTTGGACTGGGCAGGTTGCTGATTGAAGAGTGTGCGGAGAACCTGCGCGGGCGCGGTTTTCGCGGCCTGACGCTGACGGTCACCGAAGAGAATGCCAATGCGGTCGAGCTTTACAGGCGCATCGGCTTTGTTGAAAAGCACTCGTTTGACGCAATGGTGTGGGACCGCTTCTGGCGCTGAATCTTATCCTGAGAAATGCAAAATAAGTGAGCCCACGCCCCAGAAGTCACAATCTGAAAGCCCTGCTACATCAGAAAGCATACTTCGCTGAGAGCTGAACAGTACGCGGCGAGCTTCCGGGTGAAAGTCCGAAATTTTCCACCGTTGCGAAATCCACCACACCAAATGCGGTGCTGTCTATCCGCCCGCTTGCTGGCTGATCGAAGTGCATGGCGTTGAGGGCATTCTGCATTTCGATGCGCAGTTCCAGTGAATGACCCTCCAGGATAGGCGTGACTTTGCCCACGCTCAGGTTCAGAACGGTGTACGGAGCGAGGCGGAAGAAGTTCCGTCCTACGTTGCTGAATTGCCCGGGCACTGGAGCAGAGAATTTCGCGATCTGCGCCGGGGTAAGGTATGTCAGCAGCCCGGTGGAAGGATCCTTGTGCACCTTGAACATGTGACCATTGCAGTGATCGCAATTGGCCGGCGTGCGTACAATGCTGCTCATCGTGTACGAGGGAGAAAAAGCTGTTATTGGGCGCCCGGATTCAATGATCGAAGAGCCGCTGATTTCCCATCCACCCACCAGGCGGTCGAGTAGAGGGCCTTTGCTGCCCCATCGGCTGTCTGGCCCAAAAGGTACCTGGTAGGTAAAGACGCTCTGAAAGACATGGGTGCGATCGGTATCAGAAGGGGCGTAGTTGAGCTTGCGGTTGAAGTTGTTAAAGGGCGTGCTCCCTGATCCGAAAGTAGAGCTGCCGGCAACAACCGTGGAAAATGTCGGATCGAAGGAGCGGCTGTCCATGGACTTTGACCAGGTGTAGTTCAACTGGAAGTTGAGATCCTGCAGACGCCCGTGGTAGCTGGCCTGCAGTCCGTTGTAGAGCGACCAATCATTGCTGTCGAGAACGATGTATCCGGCGGCGAACTGCGGATAGTTGAAGAAGAAATATGGAGAAAGGCCCGCGGACACAGGCAGAGGCACGCCGTTTGAGTCCGTAGCCAGGCCTATATCCTGAGCGACTTTGGCTACAGAGCCAAGGCTGAAGTCGCCATAGTAGGAACCGTTGGGATCGGCTAGATATGCCGAGCCGCTTTCCCCAGAAGCCTGCCGTCCGGGATCGTTGGTGAGTAGTTGGTCGATCAGCGGGCTGTCGCCTCCGGCGGCTACGGTGTTGAATGCCTGAAGGAAGCCATTGCTCTGGGTAATGGCCTGGTTTGAATCATAAGCACCAAAGAGGTGCACGGCGTGATGTCCGATGTAGGAAAGCTCAGCCACGGTGTTGCGAGTGATCTGATGCTGCAGGCTCAGGCTCCATTCTGAAACCTGTGGCGGCGTCCAGTCCGGGTTGACGGCGGTAATGGAGGTGGGAGAGAACGAAGGCGGCTGGCGGAAGGACACAGGCGTTGCTCCGGCTGGTGGCGCGAGCGTTGGAATTCCATCCGCGACGCGGCCCCCCGCGAGGCCAAATGCCTGATAGTTCAGCTGGTACGTCTCGCCGGGCAGCCCCTGAAAGACCGCCGATGAAAGTACAAAGGTGTTCATACGGTCATGCGCGAGGCGGTAGTTGCCGCGCACGGATGTTTTACCGTTGGAGAACGGATCCCACGCAAAACCAACCGACGGGCTGAGGACATGCCATGCGTCTTTGTAGAGGTTGCCCGGAGCCCATGCAATCGTATCGCTGGGAGCGGAGCCGACGACAAACGGCTGATTGGGCCGCAGTAGAAAGTTGCTTGAGACGCGCGGGGAGAGTTGAATTCCCCAGCGCAGGCCCAGATCGATCACGAGGTTAGGGCGGGCCTTCCAGCTATCTTGTGCGTAAAAATCGTACTCCGGCATGCGGAAGTCGTCACGAAGATGTGTACCTGCTGGTGCGTAGGTGCTGGCGTTTGCGGCCACGAATCCCTGCTGCATGCTTCCGACGCGCCCGAGCAGGTTATTGATGGCCCCTTGCAAAGTCGGCAGGTCATAGGTGCCGTTAATGTCGCCAGGAAGATTGAATGCGGAACCGACGCGATTCACGTCAGTATCGAAATACACAATCGGAGCGGCGTCATAGGAACCAATCGAACCGCGGTCATCAATGTGCCGTTGATAGCGCAGGTTTGTCCCGAATTTCAGCGCATGCGCGCCGTGAAGATAGGTGAGGTTGTCTACGAACTGAATGTCAGTAAGGGCGCGCAGGTTTCCGACGTAGTTCTGCAGCGGAGACGTAAGATACGCGTCGCCGGAGTTGTCGCCATTCAGCAGATAAGGAGGGTTCGAGGCATAGTTGGGGTCAGGGTTGATGAAATTGAAGATGAAGCGGTTCATGCCGGCAATGGCTTCATTGGTGATAACAGCATTGGGAGTATATCGCCAGGAGACGGAAAGGTTGCGCGGCTGACGCAGAGTATTAACTATATTTGGCGCATTGGGAAATGGCTGGAGACCCCCATTACCGATATCACCAATCGTATTCTGATGTCCGTGAGCCCATCGTCCATACATGGAGTTTTTGGCGTTGAACTGATGGTCGATGCGGACGGTGAAATCGACCTGCCGCTCCTGCTCCGGAGCAAGGAAGGTGTAGCCCGCGGTGTTCAGGCCGTCGCCGACCCCGAAATTATTTGGCAACGGCGTGAGACCCAGGAAGCTTTGAATGGATGAGTCAAGGCCGCGATGCTGAGGATCGTTGGCAGCAACATCATAGGTGCTGACGGGGACTATCGGATTGCCGCTGGAGTCAACAGATGCTCCGGACTGTCCTGCCGCAGTGTTACGTGGACAGTTGCTTCCACAATTGGCTGAATTAGTAACATAACGGAAGAATCCGTTGCGCGCCGGCTGCGTGTAAACGATGCTGGTGGTGGCAAAATCCTGCGCGGTGTGCAGAAACTGTGTGTTCACGAAGAAGAACGTTTTGTTCCTGATAATGGGGCCGCCAACGCTGAAGCCCAGGATATTCTGCACAAATTGAGGGCGATCCAGTCCATTTTCCTTATTGCCAGGATCGTTCGCGTTCAGACCAGGCGTCTGGTAAAACCAGAAGACATTACCATGAAACTGGTTGCTGCCAGAGCGTGTCTGCAGAACGACCTGTGCGCCGCTAGTAACACCAAACTCCGCGGTAGCGTTCGACGTAATGACGCGGAAACCGGAAATGGAATCAGGATTGGTGCGCAAGGGAGAGAAATTCGAGCCGGGCGCGCTGGTTTCATTCATGTCAATGCCATCGAGTGTATAGTTCCAGGCGCGGTCGCGCGAGCCATCAACGGTTACACCGCCGCCAGTAATGTTGGCGCCAGAGCTGTTCATTGGACCGCCATCGTTCACGCCCGGGACAAGCTCGAGAAGATCAAGCGGGCTGCGTCCACGCGCGCCGACGATCGGGAGCGTCTCCAGAGCACGCTGGTCGATGAGCGCGCCGAGGTTGCCGGAGGTTTCCGTCTGCACCAACTCGGCCCCCGCGCTGACTTCCACTTTTTCCGTCGCCTGGCCTACCTGCAACACACCGTTAAACACAAGCGGCTGCGCTATGGTTAGCACGTTCCCGGTTGTAGTAAGCGTGGCAAATCCCGCTTTTTCAATGGTGATGGTGTAAGAGCCGGGAACGATTCCGTCGAAGACATATGCGCCTGCGGATGTTGTGCTTGTGCGAACTGAAACTCTTGTAGCCTCATTCGTCAAGATGACAGCAGCGCTTGAAATAACGGCTCCGCTCTTGTCCTGGACGACACCCGTTACACGAGAGGTAGACTGCGCCCATGAAACGTTTAAACAAGTGCTCAGAAGTACTAATAAAACGAACCTCCAATACCGCTTCATCTGGGCCCCCTTGGAGATGCAGATTGAGTACTGGTTGATAACTATATCGCCATCAATGAAGAAAAAGATATTTATTTTGACATCCCCATGCCTTCAGGCGGAAGTGCTTGATATGAATGGGCGACAGTGGTAGATATGCAGCGTGGAGGAGTTCTTTGAGCCTTCTTCGTTAAGGCTCAGCGTTCAGGGCAACACGAATTGTTTGAGGAACCCGCCTAACGGCGGATGAACCACATTAGCCAACTGGCCGCGATCACGATTCCTACAAACATGACCCAGCAGTAGAGGCCGTAGCGGACCATCGCTTTGGGCGTGGTGCGCTGCGTGATGCCGAAGACCACCGAGGCAAACGTGGCAAAGACCAGGACTGCAGAGAAATGCGAGAGGGTCAGCATGCGGGCTTTCTGCCAATGCGGAGATTATGCGCATCGACGGCGGAGATGATGTTGAGCAGCCCGGCCACTACGATGTATTTCGTTCCATAATCAGCTGTCGCAAGCTGAATAGCGCTATGACCCAGATCCATAACTCGGCTGATGATGTAAAGTCCGCCGCAGCCCAGGTCGCCTACGAAGCCCAGCATCTCCAGCACATCTCCCAGATTGGCCTGATAGAGTTTGCCTTGCATCATGATTCCCAGGACGAACATGCTGGTGATCGAGACAAAGAGTAGAGCGGCACGGATCCAATGTCTGGTGAGCGCATGACCGAGGCCGGGAATCAGCCAGCCAAGAATGAGCGCAGCATATGGCAAGCCTGGAGACTTCGTCTCCAGCTTTGCGCCTACCTGAACTTTCGAAGCCATCACTTTGACTATACAGCACCGAACAGACCCGCAGACGCCACTCCAGCCGCCATTCAAATGGTGACTGCCTCGCCAAAATGCAGCGAAGAGCACCAAAACTTGATATTATCTGTAAAGTAAGTCCCTACCTCGCAGGCGCGTAGCTCAGTTGGTTAGAGCGCTACCTTGACACGGTAGAGGTCAGGAGTTCGAGTCTCCTCGTGCCTACCATCTTTTCAATCACTTACTGCATTCGCATTATTTCCGACGGTACGCAACGGTACAGAAGCCGTCAGCAATTCAACTTGCCGCTGACTCGCATGACGTTTATCAGCCGAGACTGCTTGCGTGTAGATGTCCATTGTTGTGCGACTGTTCGCATGTCTGAGAAGTTCCTGTGCAACCTTCACGTCCACGCCGAGCGAGCGCAAATTGGTTGCGAGACTGTGCCGGAACGAGTGCCAGCCGATGACCTTCCGGACCCCTGCCTTGATTAGGGCCGGACGAATGGTCTTCTTTAGCACCATATCCGGTTGCAAAGGCTGAGAACCGTTCTTCCTCAGCGATGGAAAGACGAAGTCATCATCAGCGCAATAGCGTGACTCTGCCCGCCATCCCAACAGGCTTTCAGAGACGCACTGGTGCAAGGGGACCGGTTTCCTGCTGGCTTGCGTCTTTGTATCACCAATGTGATTCCCGACGCAGGACCGTGTGACGGCAACCTCCATATTGAAGAAGTTGATGTCACACCAGCGCAATGCGAACAATTCAGAACGTCGAAGCCCCGTTGAGCCTGCCAGCATGACCATGACCCGTTCGCGGAGTTCCAGTTGTTGCAATAAAGCCTGAAACTCGCTTGGGGTGAGGACATCGGGTTCACGGAGACGCTTCGATGAACAGCGTACCTTGGCTATCGGATTGAAAGTGACCCACTCGTACCTAATGGCGTGACTGAAGATCGCCGACATGATGTTGCGAATCTTCGTTTTTGTGGCGGGTGCGAGATCGTGTCCTCCTAGCCAATGTTCTACGGCAACGGTCTTGACGTCGGACAGCTTGTACTCCTTCCACTTTGGCAGCACATACAGATTCAGGAATGACTTGTGAACCTGTACGGTAGCGTACGCCTTGCGTTCCAGCGTCAGCTCATGTTGTGCGTAGTGGGCTACGAGTTCGCTTACCGTTTCAGGTGAACGTACCCCGGTGTTAATCTTTGCGCGAAGTGCAATGACTGCCTTCTCAGCGTCACGGCGGCGAGGGAGTTCCTTAACCGTACCGATTCTGAGATTGCGATGAACGCGTCTTCCGTCCACATCTTCGTAATAACGGAAGAACCAGCTATCATCTGTCGTTTTGTTCTTCACGAGTTTCAGACTTCCTTTTTGAAAGCGATTGCTACCAACCATAATTCTCCTTGGTTGGAGCATCGGCGACTGTGCCGAGTGTAACGGTACCTGTACGCCGTGACAACATCCATCGTTCAAGGTCACTCTCCAGAAATCGCCAGAGTCTGCGCTTACCCTCGCCAATGGGATATGAAGGCAGGTATCCTTCGCGAGCCCAACGGGTCACGGTGCGACTGTGAAGGCCCCCGAGATATTCAGCGGCTTGCTCTGGTGTAAGAAATCTCTCGGTTATTGTTTTCATGTTTACCTGCCCTTCTTGGCCTAATTCATTACCAAAAGTTCAACAATCTAGCTGTACGGAGTGCACAACGTGCATGTGTTTCAAGCGTTAGAGCGGGGCCATGCAGCACATCCCACGCACCTGTACGGGGTGCACAGCGTACATGTGATTCAAGCGTTAGAGCGAACATTGCGGCACCTGCTTATGTACCCCTGCGTCTGCACAAGGTGTGAATCCCAGGTCCCACTCGATTTCGAAAGTTTCAAATGCGACTAGGTATCCGTCTGCGTCGGGATTGATGCGAGTTACCTTCGAGCGATGGAGATCGAAAAGCCTGACAATCGGAACTTTTATCAACCGCCACGCGAAATCGCTTTGCTGTTTTGCAAATAGCTGAATGCACCTCGACGTGGTCACTCGACGTGCACGTTTCGGAGCACACAGAAGCATTTGCTTGGTGAGGTACTTCGACAAATACCGCGAGACGCGGTGCAGATCGACGCGCTTGATGTCTACGATCCTTCCCCCGCCAACAGCTGACCAAGCTTCTGACACCCAATCCTGGGGTAGATAGCAATTCAGGAGTACGTGTAGGTGTGCGTTGCCGTTCTTCTGATATTCCAGGACCCGGATGTACGCGGGAGAATGGCCTAGCTTGCGACGCAGATATACGCGAAAGTCCGCGAAGACTTCGTTGATGTATCGAGTGGAGTCCGCACCGTCGAGTTTGGACGGATCGAGCGTGAGAGTCAGGAGCTTATTGAGTTTCAGCTTTTCTGCCGTCTGTGCGATGCGAATGCAGTACGCTGCCGCTCTGCGTGGTGCACACCCGCCGCAGTCCCAACACTTGCAACCAACGCGGCAGTAGCGTGTCTTACCCGCTATCGCGCTCGAAGCACCACGTACCGTGAACCTGCCACAGTTGCGCTTCCAGTGTTTCGGCTTGTCACGTTTAATCTGTACTTGGTCAAGTGAAGAGGACAGGCGCGCTGCGCGCGCAGAAACAGCGGGGCTCTGCCCCGCACCCCGGGACAGCTTTTCTTCCTTACCGGCAGGTAGGGGAATAATTCCCCCACCCGCCGTTTCGCAGGATGCGACGTGCCGTATAAGTCGCGGGGCGGAGCTGTCCAAGAACCGTTGCCCGCTCTGGTTTTCATCGCATTCTGCAAACTGAATCTTCATATCAAGCCCTCCATAAAATCTGGAACTTCTGGCTCGAAAAGATTGAGCGCTTCAATACCTCTTTGTTGTTTGCTCATGAACCGGATAGTAGGGCAAGGCAGGCGAAGTTATCACCTTGGAAAATAAGGGAAAACCTCGTATATGCGGGCTATATTTCCACATTCGAGGCATAAGCCTTATTCTGATGTGAGATATGAGGAGAAGGCCGTTAAAGGAAGCAAATTCTGAATTTTCGAATTCTTCGATTGTGACGAAAAGCTCAGTAAATTCTGGTGTCGAGCTTACGTCGTCTGAGTTGGCACAGGTGCTCCACGAAATCAAAGAGCGTTTATCGAGGCTAGAGACGGAGGCGTTTGGAACTAACGGCCTAATTCCACACTCACCGCCTAAGAAACCCAAAAGGGGTAGGAAGCCCAAGCTGGATCAGCAGGAATTGCTCGAACGCCGAGATCAGTTGGTCACGTTCTTGGAGCAGAACTGGCCCTATCTGTCGGTAGCACTATGCAAAGCCCAAAAGCCACGAAACGCGAGTGGGGCGGTAGCTCTTGCGAAAGGAAAAATTCCGGGATTATCTCAGGCACCGTTTTATAAAGACCCACTCAAGCATGAAGAAGCACTGTGGATGTTCTTACAGAGTGGCCGATTTGTTGGGAATCCCAGAAACCTTGCCGGTGCTGTGGCCGGGCTGCCGGAGTTGAGCTGGAAGCGTTCATTAGATCGCTGTCCTTACAATTCGTGCAAACTGCCTATCGCACAATCTGCGTTGTGGGATTATATGCGGAGGAACTTCCCTGACCGTTTGCGAGAGCTTCAGCCAGCACAAACGACGGAAGATGTAAAAGCAGTGCTGGCAAAATCTCAATCGCAGGACCCGACGTACCTCCATCTAAAGAAGCATCCAGACCAAACATTAGAATGGCTCAATTCCGGACGCCCCGTATCGGAGAAAAATTTCGCTCGGTTGAAAGTTCGCTAAGAGGGAATGAGTTGTGCCTAAAATGGCGATACGCTCGCTATAGCGATTTGTCAGGCAAACGCCTTCTTCTTGTCGAAATTGCGAGGACGTGGCGGGTCAAATCGCCTTGAGTAGTCGCAGGAAATCGAACCGCGATTGCTATCGCCATTCAACAAGGCTGGATGGCAAAATGAATAGGTCTTTCCCAAAGTCCTAAAGGAGTTCTTGATGACGGCGAAGCTCGTCACTACGCTGCCAGACCGTAAGATTTGCGACTACATCGATCAGAAGATCCGAAGCGATACGCCTGAAGAGTATATCCGCCAAAATATTGAACGCCGCCTGGTTTTGGAACTGGGGTATAGCCGCGATCAAATCGCTGTTGAGTACCCCATCAAGATTGGCTCCAATCGAACGCGCGTAGATCTGGCGATTTTCCCTGACGGCGCGGAGCACACACAGGACAACATCTTCATCATCATTGAGTGCAAAAAGGATTCGATAGAACCTTCATCCAAAAAGGATGGCGTTGACCAGCTCAAGTCTTATATGTCGGCATGTCCAAACGCCGAGTGGGGGATGTGGACAAATGGACGCTACAAGGCCGTTTTTCGCAGGCTAATCGAGGGAAGAAAAACAATATGGGGTGAGCCGAATGACGTGCCATCAAAGGATGGTGACCCCGAAGACGTTGATCGTCCGACAAGAGATTCCTTGAAGCGGGCTGTTGAAGACAACCTACTCTTCTCATTCAAAATATGCCATAACCATATCTACGTCACTGATGGGTTACAAAAGCAACCAGCCTTCTTTGAGCTGCTAAAGGTGATCTTTAGCAAGATCCACGATGAACGAAATCTTCCAAAACCGCTCGATTTTTATGCTACAGCTGAAGAGAAGGCAAGCCATGACGGGAGGCTAACGGTTGCCCTTCGTGTCGGGAAGATCTTCGAGGCGGTGAAAGCCCGCTATCCCGCGATCTTCGATAAAGCTGACGTAATCAAGCTAAATCCTCGTTCGTTGGCCTACGTCGTGGGCGAGCTCCAGCGATACAGCTTCCTTGATACCAACATTGACGTGAAGGGAAAGGCGTACGAGGAACTGGTGGGAGCGAATCTCAGGGGTGATCGAGGCGAATTCTTTACCCCGAGAAATATCCAACACATGGCGATTCGGATGCTAGACCTGCATCACGACGAGCGGATTCTGGATCCCGCATGCGGGACAGGTGGCTTTCTTGTTATTGCAATGAACGAGATAATTCGTAGCCTTAGATCTGAGGTGGAAAAGAGCGGTAAGTCATCTAGTGGCATGAAAGCTGCGCTCAACGAAAGGATCCGGGAGATCGCCAAACAGTCGTTCTTCGGGATTGACATCAATCCCGACTTGGTAAAAGCCACCAAGATGAATATGGTGATGAACAATGATGGATCTGGCAATATCTTCCGCCAGGATAGTCTTCTTCATCCTCACCAATGGGAAAGTGAATTTCGCCGTCAGTTCGCACGTGCGGTCGGTACCAGCACATCGGAATTGACCAGACCCGAAGATTTGGCACTCTTCGATGTGATTGCAACCAATCCTCCATTTGGCTCGAAATTGCCGATCAAAGATCGCGAAACCCTTAGCCAATACCAACTGGGTCATGTCTGGGCCAAACGAGACGACACCTGGGTGCCTACAACACAGCTCCAGACCTCGCAGCCTCCCGAGATTCTCTTTATTGAGCGGTGTTGGCAATTCCTGAAACCAAGTGGTCGGATGGCAATCGTTCTTCCTGATGCGATTCTGGGCGCGCCAGGCCTGGCCTATGTGCGCCATTGGATAGTGAAACATTGCCGTTTGATTGCATCAGTAGATCTTCATCCAGATACTTTTCAACCCAGAAACGGCACGCAGACGTCGATTCTGGTTCTCCAGCGCAAGACAGAGGATGAACTGCGCAGGGAGGATCGACAGGGACAGCTTAACGATTATGAAATATTCATGGCACAAGTTATGGCCATGGGGCACGATAAGCGTGGAAATACGGTTTACCGGAGAAACGAAGACGGCGAAGAGATTTGGGTACCGGGGGAGGAAGAACAACCCTCAGAGCTTTTCGAACACGCCTCAACAGGTGACATCACCAAAAGACGCCTTCCTAGACATCGGATGCTAGATGACGACACGCCACAAGTGGCTGACGAGTTCTTGCGCTGGAAAGAGGATGCGGTACTGGGATGGTAGCTAGCACCGTCCGGAGAAGGCGCAACCCTGAAGCAGAAGAACCGCACAAGCTTTCGACCTCCATTAACTTGTCCGAGATAATGGGCGAAGGTCTACGTCTGGAAGCATCAGCTTACAACATCGATGCACGCGCGGCAGTCGATGCAATGATCGCAGCAAAGCTGCTATTGCAGCCGATATTCGGTCAGCGGGGCTTATGCAACGACGCGCCCAAACCAATCCGTACGACGCGACGATGGGTTGAACCCGACTATGGCGTCCCGTTCCTTTCCAGTTCAGATATCATCAGCATTCGGCCGCAAGCTGATTCTTATATCAGCCGAGCAAAGACCAGGCGATTGAGTGAATTAATAATCAAGCCTTGGGATGTACTCATTTCCCGTTCCGGGACTGTCGGGAACGTTGGCTTAGCCTCGGCTACTTTCGTTGGCAACGCTCTTTCGGAGGATGCCATCCGATTACGTGCGACCAAACCGGAAATTGCAGCTTATGCCGCAGCCTTTCTACGCAGCCGTTATGGCCGACCACAGATAATCCAAGCTACTTACGGTTCAGTGATCAAGCACATTGAACCTGAACACCTAGCCCGCGTCTTGATTCCAGATCTCGGTGAACCGGGGGTATCTATCGGAGAGCGGGTCATAAAGGCCTATCAGCTGCGAGACGAGGCTAATGCCTTGTTGGACAGTGCCAACCGTATGTTGCATGAACGCTTAGGGCTACCAAAGATATCTCTGGAGACTCCGCAGGGACCTGTTGTGGTATGCGTTCGAGCATCACAAGTGTCGGGCAGATTTGAGGGCAACTATCACAACCCACTTGTCTCACAAGTTGAGCACACCCTCTCTAAGGTAAACACGATTCCCTTGAGCGATAGACGGATAACTTCGGTTATTCGAGCTGTAACCAAGTTCCGCAAACGAGTTTATGTCCGTCGCGGCGGCATTCCGATGCTAAGCAGCAAGCAGCTTCTGCAGATCGATCCAGTCGATGTAAAGGGACTAGCTAAGGGTGCGCACACGAAAGATCTTCCTGAAATTGCTCTCAAGAAGGAAATGATAACGGTGAGCTGCTCAGGAACAATAGGACGTGTTCAGATCATTCCCGCTTACATGGAAGGCTGGAGTGCCAATCAGCATGCACTTCGCGTGATCGCAGCGGATGGGATAAATGCTGGCTTTTTGTATACGTGGTTGGCATCTAGTTATGGACAAACTCTTATTCGAAGATGTTCCTATGGCTCCGTTATTCTAGAGATCGATCGGGAAATGCTTGGTTCGATTCCAGTACCATATCCCGAGGCTTCGATTCGGTCAGCCATTGGCGACCCTGTACTTACGGCAAATGGACTGCGTGATGAGGCATGGAAGCTTGAACGTCAGGCCATAGACGATCTGGAAACTGCGATCGATTCAAGAGTGCCGCTCTCTATGTGGAGGCAAATCAAATTGTGACGACACGTCGGTTTTTCCCAAGGAGGGAAAATGGCCGAAGCGCTATCCGATCTAGAAGAGTTGATCTTGCGATGCCGGAAGCCGGCGGGCAAGGGATATATAACCGAGGCCATTGCTTGCTACAAAGCAGGAGCATACCGGTCGGCTGTCATCGCAGCTTGGATTTCTGTCGTTTATGATTTCGTGAGCAAATTACGTGAACTAGAAATGACAGGCGACAATCGTGCGAAAGTGATGCTGGAAAGATTTGAAGCGGCAAGGCAGAACGATGATGTGAAAGCGAGTCTCGAGTTTGAACGTCTTTTAGTCTCTCGAGCAAGAGACGAATTTGAGTTATTTTCTCCAGTTGAAGCAAAGGATTTCGAGCGCCTATTCGAAGACCGGAACCGTTGCGCACATCCATCTATGGTCTCCCCAGAGGACCCTTATCAACCCCCCGCCGAACTGGCTCGAACACATATTCGAAATGTGGTGGTTCACTTACTAGCACTTCCGCCAGTCCAGGGAAAGGCCGCAGTTGCTTCAATTTTGCGCGATGTTGAATCGGAATACTTTCCCACGGATCATAGCAAGGCCGTAGAATTTCTTCGCGCGGGACCGTTCGTGCGCGCGAGGGATGTTCTCGTACGAAACGTGACAAAAGCTCTGCTGAAAGATTTGCTCCAAAAAGGTTGGTCAGTACCTAAACGAAAACGGCGTTTTGCAGCACTCAGTGCTGTGATTCACCTTCACCGCGAGGCAGCGGAGTCTGTCCTACAGGACAGCTTGCCTCAACTCGTATCGAAGCTCGAAGATGAACGACTATACAGAGCCTGCTTTTTGTTGGCTGCCGTTCCAGAGAGTAGAGGACAAATAGGCTCCGCTGCCGACATCAAGATCCGCCAGTATATTGAGAACGTCCCCGAAGATGGATTTGCCAGAGCGTTCCCGTCAGCGGTGCTCATTCCCGATCTTAGGCCCATCGTGTTGAGTCGTCTTTCAGAGACAGACGATGAGACACTTGCAACCATCATTGCCCGCGATCCATCCCCTGATTATCTTGAACAGGCGCTCAGACGATTTGACGAGTCTCATTCATTTGATTCTGCGACAAGTCGTTTTGAAAATTTGATCCTACCTCTTGTGAGGATGGTTAGCGGGCAACAAGAAATCGCAATCCTGATGACCTACAGGACCAACGATCAGGCATGGCACGCTCGCGCAATGGCGGGCTTGCTAAATGACTACTTAGACCAGAGAGGACAAGACGTCTTGAACAACAAATCTGCGTGGAACGAGATTTTCGACTTTGTCGAGTCTAATGCTCGCTGGATTAGGGGATCTGACACATTATTAGAAAATATTCGCAGCACTTTTTCTTTCTAGCGGAGGCTCAGAAAAGGGCTTTAGATCGTGAAGTGCATTGAATCGTCAAATGCCTGACTAACGTAGGAATATTAAACCAATGGGCGAGATCATCGACAAAATTACGATCAAAGGCTTCAAATCGATCCGAGATTTGGAGTCTTTCAAGCTCGGCAACACTAATGTCTTAATTGGTCCAAATGGAGCCGGTAAGAGCAACTTCGTGAGCCTTTTCCGATTGCTTCGCGAGCTGATGGACGGACGGCTTCAACTCGCCTTGGCAACGGAGGGAGGAGCTGATGCGTGCCTCTATTTGGGCCCAAAGGTAACAAAGGAATTAAGGGTCAAACTGATGTTTGGCCAGAACGGGTACGAGTTCAGTCTCGTTCCGACAGTGGATAACAAATTAGTTTTTTCGAGCGAGGCATCGATCTATAACGGACCTTATGTTCAATGGAAAGAGTCGAAGGCACAATTCGGATCGGGACACTTTGAAGCCAGACTCAAGGATCGTAAAGATGATGCTGGCCTATACACAAGAAAAGGACCGTCACTCTATGTTTTTGAAGCACTTTCAAGTTGGGTCGTCTATCACTTTCACGACACGAGCCTGCTAGCTGGAGTTCGGCGGCAAGGCGGAATCAATGACAATGTATCGCTTCGATCGAATGCCGAAAATCTGGCAGCGTTTCTATATCGTCTGCAGCGGACTGATACTGAGAACTACACAAAAATTCGAGATGTCGTGAAATTGGCCGCGCCGTTTTTTGATGACTTCCAACTTCGTCCAGTACCAACTAATCCAGAGATGATTCAGCTGGAGTGGCGACAGCGTGGGTCAGATTACCCGCTGCGTGCCAGTCAACTTTCGGACGGCACTCTCAGATTCATTTGTCTAGCAACGGCCCTTTTGCAGCCAAGCCCGCCGCGCACCATGTTGTTCGATGAACCCGAGCTCGGCCTTCACCCATATGCTTTATCCCTCCTTGGCGGAATGATTCAGAAGTCAATTGCGCCGTGGGGGAATCCGGTCAATCAGATCATCATCTCTACCCAGTCTGCACCGCTACTGAATGAATTTACCCCAGAAGATATTATTGTCGTCGACCGTTTTGAAGACCAGTCGGTGTTTCGTAAATTGGAGCCGAAACAGCTGTCTGGCTGGCTTGCCGACTATAGCCTTGGTGAGCTTTGGCAGAAGAATTTGCTTGGCGGTAGACCTCAGGTAGATGCGGCTCATCCTGTCCCCACCTCTGGGGAAACCTGCTGATGTCACGAGTAATCATCATTTGTGAAGGGCCAACAGAGGCACGTTTCATCAGCGATATTTTGGGACCATATTTCTGGTCTCGCAGAATCTACCTACATGCAATGCTTCTGGGCGTTCCTGGACAAAAGGGGGGCAACGTCAAGTACACGCGAGTACGAAAGGACATTCTGCTTCTACTGAAACAGGATGCAAACGTGTTCTGCTCAACTATGTTCGATCTCTATGGACTTGGCTCGGGTTTTCCAGGAACCGTACCTCCCACGGGTTTGGTTGCGATGGAGAAAGCAACCCACATCGAGAACGCAATTAGGGAGGACATCCTCAGAGAAGTCCCGAACCTGCGTCCCGCCCTTCGCTTTATTCCATACCTTCAGGTACATGAATATGAGGGTCTCCTCTTTAGCGACACCGAGGCTTTTGCCAATGCATTAGGAAAGGCTAATCTTGCTTCTCAATTGGCCTCCATTCGCAATACTTTCGCGACCCCCGAAGACATTAACGACCATCCAAACACCGCTCCTTCAAAGCGGATTCTGGCTGTCTATCCCCAATACAACAAAGTTATTGAAGGTACCGTGGTTGCGCAGCGGATCGGGATCAATCGAATGCTGCAGGAATGCCCGCATTTTCGTAATTGGATCGAGCGTCTCACTGCTCTTCCGGGTGGAAACTAGGGAGTGTCCCTGCGTGTTGAAACACTCCTCAACCTCTGGCAAAACGACATTGATGACAACCAGAACTCCCGACTATAGCAACCGTCGCTACGACTCACCGGATGCCAGTACCGTGGACCTCTACCGAACTCGGATAGATGTCACTACACTTCTAAGTGAAAGAGTGAACTTGTACTTTTTGGGGTGTGACGGTACGCACGACGGTACGGAACTTTGGTTTTGGGTGATTTCGGATGCCTTAGGGTGTCGCCGATGCTCCTGAAATCAACTAGTTACATGCGTCCAAATATTTGACACGGTAGAGGTCAGGAGTTCGAGTCTCCTCGTGCCTACCATCTTTTCAATCACTTACGTTCGCCGCAATTTCTTGCGAAGGTGCTGAAGGGTGCTGAACGTTTTGGCAGACCATCTTTGAGGGCAGTAGCAGCTCAACCAGCTTGTCACTCGCTTCCCTCTTTTGGGATGAGACCGCCTGGGTGTAGAGATCCAGAGTCGTTCTCACATTGGCATGCCTCAGGAGTTCCTGGGCCGTTTTCACATCCACTCCCAAAGACCTGAGATTGGTCCCTATCGAATGGCGGAAGGTATGCCAGTCTATCGTCTTTCCCTGGATTCCTGCACGTGTCGCAGCAGGCCGGATGATCTTCCTCAGCACCATGTCCGGCCAGACCGGAGTCTGCCCGTTCTTTCGGATGGAGGGAAATAGGAAATCATTCGGCCGATTGTAGAAAGATTCGGCTCGTCCACTCCTTCTGCTACGGCCAACTACAGAGCACACATGTTTCTTACGTCAAAGTTCGCGCTTGCAAAAAAACTACTAATGTAGTAGATGTAATTACTGACGTAGTAAATCCGCGTAAGGCAGGAAATCGTAATGGCCACTCCGAGATTGTCGAAGCTTGAGCTGCAAATCATGGAGACGCTCTGGACGCGGGGCGAATCCTCGATCCGGGAGATACAGGAGTCCTTCCCTGAAAGCAGGCGGCCTGCTTACACAACCGTACAAACAATCGTCTACCGCCTTGAGGGGAAGGGGGTCGTCAAGCGAGTCCGGAAGGTTGGCAACTTTCATATCTTTGCCTCGGCTGTGTCCCGGGAAGTTGCTCAGAGGCGATTGATCGATGACTTACTGACCCTCTTTGGAGGAAGGTCGCAGCCGGTGATGGCGCACCTGATCGAGTCCGGCAAGCTGACGATGGATGACGTAAAGGAAGCGGAAAAAGCGCTGCGCGCGCTGGAAAGGAAGGCGAAGGCATGATTTCAACAATCGGTTCAGTCCTTGGTCCTGCGATGGCAAATCATCTCTGGCAGTCCACGCTCTTCGCACTATGTATGGCCTTACTGGCAGTTCTGCTGCGCAAAGGTCCAGCCCACGTGCGTTTCTGGCTCTGGCTGGCTGCGTCGTTGAAGTTCCTGCTTCCGTTCTCATTGCTGACCGGCCTTGGCGGACATCTTGCACCTTCGCACAGCCGCACCGCACAGATGCAGCCTGCGTTTTATTACGCGATGGATGTCGCCAGCCAGCCCTTCACATTTGCGTCTTCCTCCGCGCCGGCAATGATGCATACTGCGCATGCTTCGCACTTTGCCGGGTGGATTCCATCAATTCTGAGCGGCTTCTGGATTTGCGGCTTCATAGTTGTGCTGGCGACCTGGTGCGTACGCTGGAGAAAACTTGCGGCAATTTTGAGGCATGCAGCGACGGCGGAGTGGGGACGCGAGTTGGAGATACTTCGCCGACTTGAACTCAGAGAACCGAGGAGCAAGTCCCTGCGACTGGTCATATCGAAGACTGCGCTGGAGCCAGGGATCTTTGGGATTTTTGAACCCATGCTTGTGTGGCCGGAGGGCATATCAAATTTCCTTGACGACGCGCAGATCGAATCGATCATCGCCCATGAACTGCTTCATGTTCGTCGGCGCGATAATCTCGCGGCTGCGCTGCACATGCTGATTGAATCCATTTTTTGGTTCCACCCGCTGGTCTGGTGGATTGAGGCGCGCCTTATGGAAGAACGCGAACGCGCTTGTGACGAAGGAGCACTGCGACTTTGCGACTCGCCGTGGGTCTATGCCGAAAGCATTCTTAAGGCCTGTGAATTCAGTGTGGCACCTCCACTCCCCTGCGTGGCAGGCGTGACAGGTGCCAATCTGAAAAAGCGAATCATCCGCATCATGACGGAGAACATTACAGAGGGCCTCAGCATGAGTAAGAAGGCGCTGCTTATCATCGTCAGCGCAGCTGTAATTGCGGGGCCGATCATCTTCGGCCTGGTCAATATTCCCAAACTGGACGCGCAGCTAGCACAGGTTCCCGCTGGCCAGCCGTCGCCCTCATTTGAGGTTGCATCGGTCAAGCCGAGCCATTCCGCGGATAATCGGATGCGCATCATGATGTTTCCGGGGAAATTCACAGTTGAGAATGTTTCGTTGGGCTCCCTCATTATGTTTGCTTACGATGCCAAGTCAGAGGCGCAGATCTCCGGCGGCCCGAGCTGGATCAAATCCGAAACCTTCAACATTGATGCAAAAGAAGACGATGCGCAGGCTGCTGACCTGCAAAAGCTTCCTCCGGATGAAGCTCAAAAGCAGATCAGACTTATGGTGCAATCGCTGCTGGCTGACCGGTTCAAGCTGAAGGTGAGCCACCAGATGAAAGAGCTGCCTGTATATGCGCTTGTTGTGGCAAAGAATGGCCCGAAACTCACGCCGTCCAAACCGGAACCGTCGCCTGCGGAAGGAGCGGGTACTGATGCACAGCCCACGATGCGGCGCGGCATCATGATGAATGGAAGAGGCGAGCTACAGGCCACTGGTGTTTCCATGAGCCTTCTAGCAGATGTGCTTTCGAGGCAGCGAGAGACCGGTGGCCGCATTGTGATAGACAAGACCGGCCTGGCTGGTAACTATGACTGGACTTTACACTGGACGCCTGAGAGCCCGGCGCCTCTTTTCAAGGGGGCGGACAATAATGCACCGCCCGACGGTGCGCCTACGCCTGATACCAGCGGGCCGACGTTCTTTACTGCACTTGAAGAGCAGCTTGGTTTGAAACTTGAGCCGCAAAAAGGCAGCGTGGAGACCCTTGTGATCGACTCTGCCGAGCAGCCCACTGCCAACTGAAAACGGATCGTACCCAGATGCACCGGCGACTAGTCTATGCGTGCCTCTTTGGTGCTTTGGCGCTGTTCTTCCCGGGCAATGTACTTGCGTCGGAATACAAGGGGCAGGTCACGTTCGGCGGCTTCCCTGTTCCGGGAGCTACCGTTACGATCAGCCGTGATGACAAGACTTTCAGCACTATTTCGGACGATAACGGAACTTACTCATTTGCTGACCTTGTTGACGGCATGTGGAACATTCAAATCCATATGCAGTGCTTTGCTGAGATCAAGCAGCAGATTGAGGTGTCAGCTGGAACGCCATCGGCTCACTGGGAACTGAAGTTGCTGCCACTCGACGAGATCAAGGCACAGCGCGAGGCCACTACGCAACCGTTGGTCGCCAGCGCTCCTGCCACAGAGGTCGAGCAGGAAAGAAAACCCGCGGCTGAGCCCACGTCTGCCGATCAGGCCAACCAAGCTGCCGACGGCATGCTCGTCAACGGCAGCGTTAACAATGGCGCGGCGTCGCCGTTTGCTCAGGCGATGGCTTTCGGCAACAACCGCAGCAATCCTCAGGGCTTATACAACGGCGGAGTTGGCGTGCTCTTCGATAACTCTGCGCTTGACGCGCGTCCTTATTCGCTCAGCGGCCAAAGCGCACCCAAGTCTTCGTATAACCGCGTGATTGCTTTGGCTACTTTGGGCGGCCCGCTTCGGATACCTCGCCTGATTCCGCATGGCCCTACATTCTTCGCGGCTTACCAGTGGACGCGCGATCATGACGCTACAACTCAGTCGGCACTGGTGCCAACGCAGACAGAGCGGGTAGGCAACTTCTCTCAGAACCCTTCTCCTATCTTCGATTCCACCACGGGGAAACCATTTCCCAACAACATCGTTCCATTGAGCCAGCAGGCAAAGGCGCTGCTTGACTACTATCCGCTGCCAAACGTTGCGACAAATCCGCGTTATAACTTTCAGATCCCCATTCTTGACAGCACGGATCAGGATGCGATGCAATTGCGCCTCGATAAGACGCTCAACAACACGAACCAGATTTATGGCAGCTTTGCTTTTCAAAACACGCGCTCGAGTGACACCAATCTATTCAGCTTTACGGATGCGATGCAGACTCTGGGCATCACTTTGGGAATCAACTGGTCACATCGCTTCAATCGCAGTCTTTCCTTTAACGCTGGGTATCGGTTCAGCCGACTATCTACGCGGGTTACGCCTTATTGGGAAGACCGCGAGAATGTCTCTGCTGCGGCAGGCATTTCCGGCAACAACCAGGACCCGATGAACTGGGGCCCTCCGACGCTCAACTATGCGAGCGGCGTTGCTGGGCTTACAGACGGGCAGAGTTCCTTTGACCGCAACATGACGAATGCGTGGTCGTACAGCATGTTGTGGAACCGCGGTAAGCACAATGTCACCTTTGGCGCGGATTTTCGCAGGCAGCAGTTCAACTATCTTTCGCAGCAGGATCCGCGGGGGACTTTCTCATTCACGGGAGCGGCGACGCAGGGCATGGTGGATGGCGTCGCCACGGGCGGGTCAGACGTTGCGGATTTTATCCTCGGCATACCAGACACAAGCTCCATTGCCTATGGGAATGCTGACAAATATTTCCGACAATCTGTCTACGACGCATACTTCATCGATGATTGGCGGCTACGCCCGCAGCTCAGCCTGAACGTGGGCTTGCGTTGGGAATATGGCGCTCCGATCACGGAGATCGAAAACCGCCTTGTGAACCTTGACATCCTGCCAGGATTCACGGCAGTGGCTGCGGTGCTGGCCAGCGATCCGGTTGGGCCGCTTACTGGGCAGCGCTATCCGTCATCGCTGATTCGCCCGTATAAGGGAGGCTATGAGCCGCGGGTTAGTGTGGCGTGGCGGCCCATTCCTGCTTCGTCGTTGGTGATACGCGCCGGATACGGCATTTACTACGACACTTCGATTTACCAGTCCACTGCTTTGAATCTGGCGCAGCAGGCCCCGCTCTCGAAGAGCCTGAGCGTGCCGAACAGCGCATCGTGCCCGCTTACACTAGCGAATGGATTTATCACTTGTCCCGGTATTACTTCGAATACCTTTGCCGTCGACCCGGATTTTCGCGCTGGTTACGCGCAGAACTGGCAACTGACGATACAGCGTGATCTTCCGTTCTCGCTTCAGCTTGTGGTCAATTACTTAGGGACCAAAGGGACGCATGCCGGGCAGGAGTTTTTACCGAATACCTATGCGCCCGGTGCAGCTAATTCCTGCCCAACTTGCCCGTCTGGTTTCACCTATCTTGCATCCAATGCGAATTCGACGCGCGAGGCTGGCCAGGTTCAACTGCGACGCAGGTTGCACAACGGGCTTACCGGCACGCTTCAATACACGTACTCCAATGCCGTAGACGATGCTTCCATGCTCGGTGGCCAGGGAGCGACGTTGGCCACGCAGGCGACTCCATCCAACCCATTTCCTTCGCCCTCGCCGCCTCAGAGCACGAGTACTCCTTCCATTGCGCAAAATTGGCTCAATCTTAGGGCAGAGCGGGGCATGTCTACATTCAATCAACGGCATCTTCTCAATTTGCAAGTGCAGTACACGACTGGCATGGGCATTGGCGGCGGGACCCTGATGAATGGCTGGAAGGGCGCTCTGTTCAAGGAGTGGACGGTGCTGACGCAGATCACAGCGGCCACCGGATTTCCGCAGACGCCTCTTTATCCGGTAGCGGTGCCGGGAACGGGTGTAACCAGCTCCATTCGCCCCGACTACACGGGTGCGCCTATCTACAAGTCACCTGCGGGACTGTTTCTTAATCCGGTGGCCTATGCGCCTCCACGTGCCGGCGAATGGGGCACGGCAGGTCGCAACTCGATCACCGGCCCCCAGCAGTTTATGCTCAATGGCTCGCTGGGCCGGACCTTCCGCCTGCGTGACCGTTTCAATCTTGATCTGCGCACGGATTTCACCAATCTTCTGAACCATGTTGCATACACGAGCTGGAACACTGCGATTACAAGCCCGCAATTCGGCCTGCCGGCGGGAGCCAATCCGATGCGCAGCGTGCAGACCACGCTCCGGATGAGGTTCTAACCATGCGCATTCTCCTTACAATCCTGCTCTTCTCTGTTCTTACAGTTGCCGCGCAGCAAACCGGTCAGAACACTACACAGCCTGCCAACAACAATGCCTACACCATTTCTGTGAACACAACGCTGGTAATCGAAACTGTCGTCGTTAAAGACAGGAATGGCGATTCAGTCGACGGGCTTACGGCGAATGACTTCAACGTCACTGAAAACGGCGTGCCGCAGTCGATCAAGTTCTTCGAGCATGAACAACTGGCACAGCCGTCTGTTACTGTGTCTTCGACACAACTTAACCCTGAGCAAGTCAAGATCTACGACAAGCTCTCGCGCGTGAAAATCACGCCAGAGACGGATGGAAATACGCGCTACAAAAACCACCGTTTACTTTGCTTTTACTTTGACATGACGTCGATGCCGCCGCCGGACCAGTTGCGTGCGTTGAAAGCGGCACAGACATTCATTCGCGAACAGATGCAGCCTGCCGATCTGATCGCTATCATGCGCTATGCCGGTGGATCGGTCGATGTGCTGCAGGATTTCACCGGCGACCGCAATCGACTGCTCAGCATTCTTGAGACGATCATCGTGGGCGAAGGCCAAGGCCTCGGTGAAAGCTCTTCAGACGCTTCGACCTCTGACATTGGCGCAGCCTTCGGGCAGGATGACAGCGAATTCAACATCTTCAACACTGACCGCCAGCTTTCGGCGTTGCAGACGGCTGCGGACATACTTGGGCATCTGAGCGAAAAGAAATTGCTGATCTACTTTGCCAGCGGGCTTTCGCTGAATGGGTTGAATAACCAGGCACAGCTACATGCGACCATCAATGCTGCGGTACGAGCGGGCGTTTCCTTCTGGCCGATTGATGCGCGGGGACTGGTCGCGCAGGCGCCTCTAGGGGATGCAACGAAGGGATCTCCAGGCGGCGTCGGTATGTACTCAGGCGCTGCAGCGCTGGCTGTCACAACAAACCTCCAGCAATCGCAGGACACGCTTTATACGCTGGCCGCCGACAGTGGAGGCAAGGCTCTCCTTGATGACAACGACCTCACACATGGTATTCGACAAGCCGAACAGTCCGTGCATAACTATTACATTATCGGTTACTACACCAGCAACGCTACCAAAGATGGCAGGTTCCGACGTATCAAGATAACGCTCAATAACAACCAATCAGCAGCTGCGCTTGACTATCGTGCGGGCTATTACGCTCCCAAGGAATTCAGTAAGTTCAATGCAGTTGATAAAGAGCGCCAGCTGGAAGACGCCCTGATGCTTCCGGATCCCGTCACCGAACTGACCATCGCCATGGAGATCAACTATTTCCAGTTGAACAGCGCAGAGTACTTCGTCCCTATTACAGTCAAGGTTCCTGGCAGAGAACTCGTTTTAGCTAAACGTGGCGGTTATGAACGCACACTTATCGACTTTGTTGGAGAGATCAAGGACAGCTATGGCACGACCATCTCCAACCTGCGTGATCATGTAAATATCAAGCTAAGCGATGCGACCGCCAGCGAACTCGCCAAGCAGCCGATTGAATACGATGCCGGCTTTACGCTTCTTCCCTCTAAGTACACCATTAAGATTCTTGCCCGCGATGATGAAACCGGGCGCATCGGCACCTATCAGGCATCGTTTATTGTTCCCAACCTGAACAGAGAGACGAAACGAGTGGCTGTTAGCTCTATCGTTCTCAGCAGCCAGCAGATCGATGTCCATGATGCTATCTATAACGCCGCCAAAGAGAAGGAGCAGAACAAAGCTGAGGCTGTCGATCCGCTAGTCCAGAATGGCCGCAAATTCATTCCGAGCGTTACGCGCGTCTTTAGCCAGACACGTCCGATGTAC
>NZ_DASQIX010000074.1:0-24625 GCF_035631355.1 Alloacidobacterium sp. | reverse complement strand
CCTGCCTGCGCAACCTGCTCGTCTATCTCCGACTTGGCGCCGCTGGCGGAAATTCCACCAAGAATCTGGCCATCGACTTTTATAGGAAGGCCGCCCTGGTTGGGAAAGAATTCCGGAAACGCCAGCACCTCGGTGTTGCCCTTCTTCAGCGCATCAGCTCCATCTTTTGATGGGCTGCCATAGAATGCTGCGTGTCGAGCTTTCTTCTGCGCAAACTGAATGGTATTGAGCGAAGCGGTCTCGCCCTTTTCAAGAAAAAGCAGGTTCCCGCTCTCGTCTACTACGCAAATGGTCACGGAAACATTCAGCGCTTTCGCTTTCGCTTCAGCGGCGGCAACCATGATCTTGACCGTTGACAAATTCAGATACTTCTTGCTCGGGAGATCGGCAGCAAACATCGTCATAACTGGAAAAAGTATCACAGCCAATAACTTGAGCATGAAAATCTCCTGTAACTGCTCTTTATTTGTCGAGTCAACCAATCGCTAATCGGCCGCCGCAACAGCATATCTTTGGAAGGTCAATGAATGGCTGGTCCGCCCTGAAGCACCACCATAAACTGCTTCACTTCCTGTCGCTGACGCTCCACCGCAGCCGCCTGCGCTTTCTCAATCTGATCGTGCAACTGGAATTCCCGTTTCGCCTTCGTTGAATCCCCAGCCCGCTCATACGACACGCCAAGCCTGTAATGCGCCTCGCTTAACTGCGGATTCGTCTCAATCGCCTTCATGTAATAGTTGATGGCCTTATCGGAATCGCGCTCGTCCGCATAAAGATTCCCAAGCTGCAAGTATGCCTCAGCATACTTGGGATCATCCGCTGCAGCTTTCATCAGCAGCTTCTCTACCTGCTGAATTTCCTGCACGTTCTCCGCTGCCTGATGCCGCTTCCAGATGGCCATTGCATAGTAATAGTTCGCACGCGCATCTTCGGGCTGCTGCTCGGCAAAACGCTTCAACTTCAGCCCGACGCAGTCCAGCGGACCGGGCGCGGCCATGTCAATCTTGCCCAGAAAAATGTAGGGAGCCGGGTCTGAGGGATTCAGATCGGAAGCCTGGCACATCCGCAACGCCGCGTCATCATATTTGGCGCTGGCAAAGAGCGCTGCACCCAACGCGGCAAGCATTCTGGCCGATTTCGGATGCGCCTCGCTTCCCGTCCTGAAAACTTCCGCCGCAGGCCACACCGCGCGATGCAGCAATAACTCCGATCCCCATGTGAAATAGTTCTGCTCGCTCGGGTCCAGCTTTACAGCCTGCTCATATTCGTGCTCCGCAGCCACGGAATCACCCTGTGCTTCGTCGACATCACCCTCCATCCGATGCAGGTCTGCAGTATCTTCATGCGCCAGCAAATTCTGAATGTGCTGCCGCGCCTGAGCAAAATCTCCCGTGCCCTTGTACGCGAACGCCAGATCGTATTCATTACCGCGATTCGCAGGATCGATTCGATAAGCGCTCTCCAGCGGCGGAATTGCTTTGCGATAATCACCCTTGCGGAAGCAGAACTCGCCCATCTGATGGTTCGCTTCGAAACTCCCCGGGGCCGCAGCCAGAGCAGCACGCAATCTGGCTTCAGTCTCGCTCGTACTCGACGCAGCAGAACTGGCCGCACCTGCAGCCATCGGCTTAAGCAAAGCTGTCTCGCGTGCCAGTGCCTCGCTGGTGCGCAGGCTTGCATCCGACCCATGCCCGCCTACCGCGGTCCAGTCTGTGATTCCAGCTACAGTGAAGTTGGGTTTGTCTACAAAGGTCATGCCGTTGTCAGGCTTTGCCTTCTCATCCGGCGCCCGCAAAACGAGTTTCACTGCCACTGGACTGTTTGGTGCGAGCACCTCAACGTCTGCGGCATCGCTGGGGACTCCTGCTTTCTCCGCGTGCACTGCGTATCTTCCTGCCATCAGACCTTTAAAGGCAAATACACCCTGGCGGTCCGTCGTTGTCTGCGCAACAGTGCTACTCCCTTGCTCAACAAACACACTGGCCGCGTCTACCGGTTGCCCTGAGACATCGACAACCGTACCACGAACAGTGCTCTGGGTAGACGTTGGAGAAGGCTGCTGGGCCGAAACCAAAGCGAGCAACCCAAAAAACAGAAAAAGATTAAGAATTGAGCGAAGACGAAGTGCCCTGAGAAAACGTGCCATTCACCCGCATTTTACTCGCGCTATCTAGCGCCGGACGAACTCCATCGATCTGCCATGTTGCTCGGCATAGAACTGCGCTCCTGATTTCAGGGTCAGTTCCTTGATCTGATACCGGCCTTTCGTCTTTAAAGATTCAGCAGCAACAATGTTGAAGGAGACCTTCTCGGAATCAACAAATTTGAAAATCAGGTCACCGTTGAGGGTTGAACCGAGCGGCGCCCAGAATTCAGTACATTTTCCATGCTATTGAAAAAGCGACTTGAAGTTCTTCGTAATCTCCTGCTGATCCTTCGGCGCGCACAAGCTGTGAAACGTGATTTCCTCCACGCCTTTAAATGGCTCTTCCTTGAAATGGGCTTTCAGGGTCTCAGCTATCCTAAATAGGATAGGTGTAGTGTAAGTGGCCGTGTGCTGTTGCTTCTGCACGCTGTCGTATGCCCATTCATGCACCAGCTGCCGCGTGCGCGAAGCGCTTACCGATATCTTTTTCGACATGCCATCGAGACGAAGATCGCCTCCGCCGGAGATCTCCTTCCAGATTTTCACGTACTGCTTGGGCTTAAGGTTATTCACCATGCGGTCGATAACCGGCTGCCATTCCTCATCTCCCAGCGTGATCACAAACTCGATGGGAGATTCGCCCTGTAGCTTGTTCATTTCGGCCATCACCTTATTGGCGCAGCCCTCCTGGTCAACAGGCGATTGGCGGTCCCATTGTGCCGGAACGTGGCCCGCGACAATGCGTTTCGACGATGATAGCCAGGCAATCGCCAGGCACACATCGACATGCGGAAATATCACGGTATCTTCCGCAGGCGCTTTCAGGATAGCCTTGGTCTTATCAGTGACTGCAAGCCACTCCGGCTTCTCTAGCAACATCGACGGTTCCACACACTGCCACTCAGCCATTTCCGCCTCTTGAAGAACTGTTCGCCGCTCGTGCAGGAGTATACCAATGACGGATTTTATCTGAATCTCGTTCTCTAGCGAAAAAGCACGCGTGATTAGCGATGCGGCCAAGGCCCTGCGCATTTTGGTTTTTTCCAGCCCACCGGGAAAAGTTCTATAGTCCTCCGTCCCCAACTCTCTGTAAATTCCATTTGAGGAGTTGCGCAGCGAGTGCTGCCCAACTGGTGGATATGATTATCGCTCAGTCACGGAGCACGGATTGTAATCTTCGAGCCGGACCTCGAAATCCGCCCGTTTGAAAGGATACTGTCCAGCGCTGGAGGCCACACCTGCCGTCATCACCGGAGGTAAGGACCGATTCAAATGCAGGATCCGCTCAGACTTGAGTGCATACCCCTTGGGCTGGCCAGAAATGGAATAAGGGCGCAGACTAACCCTATGAAGCGCGTCCGCTACACCAAATATGAAGGGGGCTTGGCCGGGGAAATGAGCATGGAAGACGTGCTCAACACCCTCTCCGACTTCCTGCTTGATTCCGGCTTCCAGAATCCGTGGCTGGAGTTCAGCGACCTCGACCGCACCATGGAAGCGCTGCACGACGCGCTCAAACGCGCCCTCGAATCCGGGGGACTATTCGACCAGAAGCTGCAGGGGCAGATCGATGAAATGGCAGCCGAGGGCAAGCTCGACGAGCTCATTGAGCAGCTCATCCAGCGCATGGAGCAGGAAAACTACATCACTGTCGAGCGCCCGCGCGACTCGTTCCAGAACGCGTCATCAACTGGGCACATCGGCGAAAATGAAGGCGAGGCCCGCTTTGAAGTCACCGACAAAAGCCTCGATTTTCTCGGCTTCAAAACTTTGCGCGACCTGCTCGGCTCGCTTGGCAAATCAAACTACGGACGCCACGACACCCGCCACTGGGCCACCGGCATCGAAGCCAGCGGCGCATCGCGACCTTACGAGTTCGGCGACACCCTCAACCTTGACGCCGTCGCCACGCTCACCTCGGCTATCATGCGCGAAGGCATCTCGCTGCCCCTCAACATGGAGTTCAGCGACCTGCACATCCATCAATGCGAATACCAGAGCTCCTGTGCGACCGTGATGATGCTCGACTGCTCGCACTCGATGATCCTCTACGGCGAAGACCGCTTCACGCCGGCAAAACGCGTTGCGATGGCGCTCTCGCACCTCATCCGCACGCAGTATCCGGGCGATTCACTCTCGCTTGTCCTCTTCCACGACTCCGCCGAAGAAATGCCCGTCTCACAACTGGCGCGAGTGAAAGTAGGACCGTACTACACCAACACACGCGAGGGGCTGCGCGTGGCGCAGCGCGTGCTCGACCGCCAGAGAAAGGACATGAAGCAGATCGTCATGATTACGGACGGCAAGCCGTCAGCCCTGACTTTGCCCGATGGGCGCATCTACAAAAACGCCTTCGGCCTCGACCCGCTGGTCGTGAGCGAAACCCTGGAAGAGGTCTCGCACTGCAAGCGCAAGGGCATCATGATCAACACATTTATGCTCGCGTCGGACTTCGGCCTGGTCCAGTTTGTGCAAAAGGTCACGCAGATGTGCCGCGGCAAAGCATACTTCACCACGCCACACACCCTCGGCGAATATCTCCTGATGGACTACATGCAGCGCAAGATGAAAACGATCCACTGATCCCAAAAGTCAGCAAAAGCCACCACAGATTCGCGCCAAAGAAAAGCGTCGTTTTTCAGGAGATATCTCTGATGCCGACTCGCTGACTTGCTATCCGGCATGCCCCAATTGTAGCTGTAAGGTTCCTGCAAGCTCGGCCACAGTCTTCAGCTTTGCCAACAATTCCGGCGAAAGCGAAGGCTCGTTCAATGCAAGCTGCGAATGCAGCAGCAGTCCCGTGACTGTATCTCTCAGCTTGCTCTCAACAGCGACTGCGGCAGCGCGCATGGCGAGCGATTGCTCCTGCCCGCGGCGCGCCAGCACAGCGCGCACTTCACGCGCCAGGCGCGTCGTTCCCGAGATGGCGAAATTGAGTTGCAGTGGAATGGCTAGGCCAGCGTGCTTCCACAACAGCTCCGCTCCTTCAGGGTCGGAGTCGGCAATCGCATCATCGACAACCACGATCGTATATTCGCGGCGGCGCAGCCGTGCCAGGCCCTCTTTACGGCTGCCCGCAGTCTCAACAGGAAGCCCGAGCTGGTTGGCCAGCGCGGCGGCGCAGTTGTCCGCACCCAGAATCGACGTAATCATCAGCATGCTATGCATTGGAATTTTCCTCTCAGCGTGAAGTCCAGTTTTGCAAAAATTCAGTAGCTATTAAGCCTCGCTCAGCCCATATTCCTTAAGCTTGCGATACATAGTTGTCTTACCGATTCCGAGCATCTTCGCAGCAGCTAGCTTGTCGCCCTGTAATTTCTCGAGTGTTTCAAGAATCGCCTGCTTTTCCATCTCCGCCAACGAGAGAATCGAGTGCGCTGTTAACGACGTATCGTTCAGCGCCGCAGGCTGCACCGTCTGGGGCCGCGTGCTCGAGTAGTACTCGACAATCTGCGATGACGAATCCCCTAGCTGCAGCACAGAGCCCGAGCAGTAAGCGCAAGAGCGCTCCAGCACATGCTCCAATTCGCGCACATTGCCCGGCCAGTCATAATCCATCAACACATGCAGCATCTCTTCGCTTACGCTGAAGTTCTTTTTGTGCTCGCGGTTCTTGCGATCGAGAAAGTGCGCGATGAGCAGCGGAATGTCCTCTCGCCGTTGCCTCAGCGCCGGCAGTCGCAGATTGACGACGTTCAGGCGGTAATACAGGTCCTTGCGGAAACGTGCCTGCTCGACCATCTCCGCCAGATTACGGTGCGTCGCTGCGAGAATCCTCGCATTGATGGGCACACGATGCGTCGCGCCTACGGGTCGTACTTCCTTCTCCTGCAGTACGCGCAGAAGCTTCGCCTGCAGATCGAGCGGCAGTTCGCCAATCTCGTCAAGAAAGACCGTTCCGCCTTCGGCTGAGACCAGCAATCCATCCTTTGACCGGTTCGCGCCGGTGAATGCGCCTTTGACATAGCCGAACAGCTCGCTCTCGACCAGAGTGGGAACAAGTGAGCTGCAATCGACCGGGATAAATGGTTTTGACTCGTTTGGCCCATTCGCATGAATCGCCCGCGCCACCATCTCCTTGCCTGTACCGCTCTCGCCCAGAATCAGCACAGGATGCGAAGTAAATGCCACCTTAGAGAGGATGCGGTAAATCTTATCCATCTCCGCACTGCGACCAATAATGGTTCCCAGTCCTTGCTGCGTGCGCAACTTTTCGCGCAAACTCCGGCTCGCCAAGTCGAGAGCGCGATGCTCCGAAGCGCGCTCCAGGACTGTCGCCAGCTGGTCTAGTGCAAACGGCTTGGTCAGATAATCGGCCGCGCCCATACGCATCGCTTCTACTGCCGATGTGACGGTGGCGAAGGCAGTCATCACAACTACGGCCGTCTCCGGATACAGCGTCTTAATCTCATCCAGCAGCTCGAGCCCCGGCCCGGACGGCCCTTTCAGATCGAGCAGGATTATGTCGATGCTGTTGCCGCGCAGCAGCTCGCGCGCCGAAGCAATGCCGGCCACGCCGTGTGCCAGGAATCCTTGTTTCACGACGATTTCGCAGCAGGCTTCGCGCACCGCCGTATCTTCGTCCACAACGAGAACACTCATTCGCGGTGAATGTTCCCCCATTTGAGGAAAGGCAGATGTATTCATAAGTGGGGCAGTAATTAGCATTTTAGGTTTGCCTTTCCGGGAAAATCAGCAGGAAAGCCGCAGTTAGTCTGTGCAAAATCAATCAGAGGTAACTCCGCTTCGAAGCGCGCGCCACCCAGAGCCGGAACCGCGCGCACAGTTCCACCCGCAGCCTCCACAAGCCGACGCACGATGCTGAGACCCAGACCGCGATTCGCATTGCCCGCTCCCTTGGTTGAAAAACCCGCGTCGAAAACGTGCTCCAGTTGCTCCGTCGGAATCCCCGGCCCTGAGTCCTGCACGCATATCAGCACTGTTCGCAGCGGCCAGTGTTCCCCATCCAAAAAACTGCCGCCCCCACCCTGCTGCACCGTGATGCGGATGCGCCCACCTTGCTGCATAGCTTCAGCGGCATTGCGCGTAAGGTTAATGAGGATGCGGGTCAGCCCCTCCTGCGAAAGATGCACACGTCCGAAGCAGCTCAGGCACTCCATGTCTAGATCGACCTTCGGCCCGGCGAGCGCCGCCAGCGGTCGCTTGAGCCGCCTGACTTCTTCGGCCAGATCGTCCACAGGAAGCGACCGCGCTGTCCTCGCTGCCCTGCCTGAAATCCGGAGCGCTGTCAGTTGCTCCACCAAACCCGATCCGGCTGAGGCCACCGCCCTCAGCTCATCGGCAAATTGCCGGTGCTCCTCTGAAAGCACTCCCGGCTCAGCCAGCAGGTCGCAGCAGAGTTCAAGAGCGGTCACTACATTACGGGCATCGTGAGCGATGGCGTCGAGGGGTTCTTTTTCCCGTCTCGATGCGATGAATTTCCCTGCGAAAAAGGCGTCGCGCGCGGAAGGACGCGGCCTGCGTTTGACAAGAGCTGGGGGCATTCTGGGGATCTCCTGCAACAAAATGTTGTTGCACTCCCTAGTACACGTAGCGTACCAAAGTGGGAGATGTCCCTTAATTCATTGATTCAATTAGATATAACCAACAAATGCCATCGCTTTTGATTCAGCCTCACACCTTATTAGGATTCCCAAAACAGAACACGCATCGTTCGCCTCTTCACCCAAACTGCTTGATTCCGCATACCTTATCTTGATTGTTCCATTCAGGGAATCAACCCAGCCGATTTCCCAAATCGGAACCGCCTGCGTCCTCCACTGCTCTTGCTTACAATGAAGCGATGCCAGAATCGACCAAGACCTTCTTCCGCTCCGCTAACCGCGCGCCCAATGCGCTCCGTCCCGTCCGCCTTACGCCGCATTACATTGCTGCCGCCGAAGGCTCCGTGCTCATCGAGCTTGGCAACACGCGCGTTCTCTGCAATGCCACTGTCGAGCAGGGCGTGCCCGCGTGGCTGCGCAACAGCGGACGCGGCTGGGTCACAGCTGAATACGGGATGCTTCCCCGCGCCACGCTCACCCGCACGCAACGCGAGGCCGAGCGCGGAAAAATCGGAGGCCGCACCCACGAAATCCAGCGACTAATCGGGCGTTCGCTGCGCGCCGTCGTTGACATGAAGGCGCTGGGCGAGCGCATGGTCATTCTCGACTGCGACGTGCTCCAGGCTGACGGAGGCACGCGCACCGCCGCCATCACCGGCGCCTGCGCCGCGCTCGGCATCGCCCTCAACCGCATGGTGAAGACCGGAGCGCTGGCGAAATCGCCCTTGCAGCAGCTCGTCGCCGCTACCAGCGTCGGCGTAGTCGAAGACACTGTACTGCTCGACCTCGCCTACGAAGAAGACTCGCAGGCCGAAGTCGATATGAACATCGTCATGACCGAAGACGGCGGCCTCGTCGAAGTGCAGGCCACCGCCGAGAAGACGCCCTTCGCCCGCGCCCGCATGTTGGAAATGATGGACTACGCCGCCCGTGGCATCGAACAGCTATTGGAGGCGCAGCGAGCGGTGCTCGGATCAGCGGGTTAGGTGATCACTCATGTACCCCTGTGTTTTTAGTAAGTTCCTCATTTAACTTGTAGTTCCGGTGCTTCGGTTCTGATGGTCAGGATTTTCCGCAATCCCTCCTGCTACCCCCGCCTTTTCGTAAGTTCCTCATTTTTAATCCAGTTACGACATTTCTGGTTAAATTGCTCATTCTGGATGAGTTGCGCTTACCAAAGCAAAACGCCCGTGGATGCGGGCGTTTTGCCGAGGAATAGTTTTACTCACTTTTATGATAATCGGCGTGTCAAGGGGGTTCTGGGGAACGGCCCAACTGAAGCCAAAGCAGGCTTGAAAAGGGCCACCCGCCTGGCACCCGGCATCGGCTCGATAGGAGAATACATTCTTATCGAGGAGGAATCCGAATTTGAAGATCAATGGTGTCAATTGCGTCTTCCACCACCTAGGGATTCCTACGACGGAGAAAAAGCCCGGCGAACGTTATAGCCAGCGGTTCGGTATGTATACCAGCGACAGCAGCTGCCAAGCAATGCGCATCCAGTGGCACCGCTTCGAACCAGGTTCGCCAATGCATCCTCTTATCCAGACAATCCCGCACGTGGCCCTAAAGGTAGAGGATTTGGATCGCGCGGTAAAGGGGTACAACATTCTCCTCGGGCCCTATGAGCCTCTCCCTGACTTTCGCGTAGCCTTCATCGAAGATTCGGGCCAGCCGATCGAGTTGGTGCAAACAACGTTGACGGATGAACAGCTTTGGGAACGTGTTAAATCAGATAGCGTCCTTTATCGGAAATGATCCCGC
The DNA here is from genome assembly GCF_035631355.1 of Alloacidobacterium sp. Taxonomy (NCBI): domain Bacteria; kingdom Pseudomonadati; phylum Acidobacteriota; class Terriglobia; order Terriglobales; family Acidobacteriaceae; genus Alloacidobacterium; species Alloacidobacterium sp. The sequence continues at coordinate 15,151 of NZ_DASQIX010000074.1, read as the reverse complement.
TCAACTGTCGCGAAGGGCGTTTATCGATACCTATCTGTTATCGACGCAGCCTTAGGTTTCCCCATTCCTGATTAAACATCACATGAAACTCCGAAAATCAAACACGCTGTCCACCATGTTCGGATTCTGCTGAATGATGCTCGCGAACTTCTTTGAATAGACCAGTGTCACGGGCAGCTTCTTATAAAGCGTATTGTTGTTCCAATCCATCTTCGTGAGGCCGATGATACCGGCGCAGGTCTCATGCCATCCTCCCGCACCTGTGTATCTCCGAACCAGCAATGGGGAAGGCGTCGGCTTAAGGGCCCCCTCCTTGTACACGTTGTAGCTCGGATTATCTACGTGAACGCCCTGTACGCTCCCCTGAGACCAGAGGAGCGCTTCATTGGAATCAAGGGGTAGATAGGTTCCGCGCGCAACGGGATAGCTGTAAGGTTGCGGTGGGGTGTTCGCATCAAAACGTATGCCTTTCCAGTCAACATCTTTCACGATCTGAACCAGTTCGACGTCGGTACCTCCTCTAAAACTGTCTAATGCTCCGAGAATTTCGTCTTCTTTGAATGCCGTGTTCTTGTGCACCGTTATTTTGTGAGGCACGCGTCCAAAGTGCCCTCGCTGATATACTTCAAGGCTTCGTGAAAGGACCGACTGCATTTCGTAATACGACAGATAGGGATTCTTCTGCTCGTCTTGTGTGAACTCTTTGGCGTCATAAGCCACGAACTGAAAGCCAGTTCCGTCTGGATCGAAAACCTGGCTGCAACAAGTGCTATATAAGTTGCCGTTGCTGGTCATTTTCATTGCATAGCTGATGCCGATATAGGCCTCGTCAGCGCCGAGCCCGGTCAGCTTCCATGGTGTGCCACCGGACTTGGCATAAATCGCAACGCTCAAGCCCCACATAACGTTTGCCCGACATCTTCTTTCAAGGCTGGACTGCTTAATGATCTGCACCGGAATATTGGAAGGTGCACAAAATGCTTTGACATAGTCGTGGAAATCGAAACTCTCTCCTTCGAAGCATGCAGCCCAGCTCTCCGGCAGATAAATTAAGGCGGCATCGAAACCGCTGCGAACTGCTCTGAGCTGCGCAATGCAGTCAAAAAGGCTTCTGGCGAGATCCACTTTTGCTCCGCGTTTCGCGTGGTCGTCCAGATCGTCCGGAAGCTCAATGGCCAAACGATCATTTTGAGGGGCTATAGGAATTCTGAAAAGATCCTTGAAGCCGGGGTAGGTAGGATAGTAGTTCTTGGCTTCGCGAGGCTCTGCCGGTCTTTGAAGTTCCTGGACTAATCCAGTCAGCTTTCCCATGTCCTGTCGCCTAGCCAGCAGCGCGAACCGGCAAGAACTCGGCGCGCCAAACCTAAGGCCATAGGGACCGTGCGTCTTCAAACCGAGAAGGGGATGCTTATGCGTGTTGTTACCTGCGAAGACGAGATCTGGCTCCGGCAGGGTCATGTATCCACAAACTTGACTAACCGAACCGCTCATCGTACAAGCCTCCTGGCAAAAGCAGTTCGATTTGTAAGTTTGAATGATGGGTTTTCCGCAGTAGAGCCACTTTCGAAAACCGATAGTGTAGTGTCCGCGTTCAGCTCACCCAAACCAAGGATGACTTGGACCCAAGCATTTAGGAGTTTGTTGTATTCCTTGTTGAAGCGGCCGCTGCGGCGTTTGTCTAAGAAATCTGTCGCGTCTTTTTTCGCGCGGATTGGCCAGATCCACACATCAGGATCGAGCAGCAACCAAAGTTGGCCATTCTTGAAGTCGATCGAAATCCGCAATGCCTCGGCCCATGTCACCTTTTCAGCCCGCTGGTGCTCTGGAGTTGCTGGAGCGATGAGTCCGGCCACCTCTCCGGCCGTTGTTCCAAGAATCCTAGTCAAAGGCGCAAGCGCCGTTTGAGTGTCCGGCGTGGCATTTGAGATCAATAAGGCCGAAGACTTGTTAATGCGGGGTCGAAGCGGCTTATTCCGCGACATTGCCCTGCATAGGGCTTCTCGACGAAACCCTTGATGTACAGATTGCCAGGCGAACAAATATCGTTGGGCATATCGTGATCGACGGCTGATAGCAGATCATCACCGAAGGCAGCTTTAACCTGATCGCGAGCACCCCAGCACAGTATGTTTTTGCCTCTGGTCAAGATCAAATTACCGCGTGAGGCGATCTGTGCACGACGTATATATTCCCAATCCTTGGGAGTCTTGAACGACAGCGCCAAGCACTGTGCCGGCGTTGAAAGAATGGGAAGGGCATTGAGCCTAAGAATTGGCTTCCCTTGACCAGTTGGGGGCAGCGGGATGGCGACAGACGTGGTCGTCAGTTTCCGCACCTGCGCGTCGAACTTCAGTGGCTTCTCTTCAAGATTGCGCCATAACCTAAGCAGTAGCGCATCGAAAGTTTCAATTGGAACGTATTTCGCGTTAACGCTTCTGGTTCGCGCTCGTGCGAGCAACTCCTCAACAGCAGGCCGAATAGGCGACCCTTTCAATCCGGTCCAGAATAGGCCATGCGGGAAAGGGTTATTGGTTTCGAGTACTTTGTCCAACAACTCCATCACACTCAAGTCACGACCGCTATAACCCACAACGATGAAGCCAAAACGATTACCGGCGTTCACGAAACAGTCCGAAAGCGCTGCATTCTGCGTTGTCAGATCGGCTGACAGATTCTTAAGACTGTCGTAGCGAAAATCTCCATGAAGCTTGCAGTAAAGTGGATACTCCTCGTTATTCAGAGCTTGATTTGCAGCACTGGAACCTTCCAGATGATAAGCGGACAATGACTGTCCTGCCACTTCCGCCATTGCCTTTTCAACAACACTGTCGAAGTTGGTTGTAAATGCTATGCGACACATTCCCGCGGCGATCATTGCGCCGAAGACGCGATTACCGACCGACAACGTGACATGCTCTTCGGAGAGAATCGCTTTCAAATAGCGACGCTGACGTTCCTTGTCGTCACCGAAGATTTTTTCGAAATATGCGGTATATTCATCGGCAGCCCACAATTTCGGGAAGCCGCGCGATTCCATAAAAGCTTGAATTCGCGCCCGTACAGGCTTATTCTGCATATCCTGACGAGAGATATCTTGGTTTTCTTCCTGGCAATAGTAGCGGCGTTTGAGGTCCCAGATGACATCCGTCGCCGTAGGCAAACCGGCTGTGGCAGAAGCACCAGCGCCCAGAAACCACGCGAAATTCTGCGGCCGAGTGGAAAATATGCTCGTGAATTCGCTCTGATCTATGGTTTGACTTTCTCGGGGTATAACAATTCTCAATTCGTTAAGCAATAACTTGAAATTCTACAGGAAGCGTTGAGCGCATTGTCGCCAAAGTGCTGATTAATCAGGGTTAATACCTGAAGTCGGCTTCTCGGAAGTGATCAGTGGGTTCCGTCGTGCGGCCGGCGAGTTTAGTACAGTTCAAACTGCCCGACACAAACCAAAAGACGGCTTATATGGGACACCCGGCCTACGGCAGTGAGGTGATCGCCTTTCGGCGACATTTGTATTCAGGGGACTAAAGATCACCCCAGAACACGAAACCGCGCGTGTTCCGGGGACCCCGATAAGTCCCCTCCTTCTACCCCGAGGCGCGTTGCGCCTCCTTTGGTTTTTAGTTCTGGTTAGTTGGCAGTGTGAGGAGGAATCCCCATGTCTCTTCGAGACATGGGGCACCCGGCACCCGGTCCCCGGCAGGCTGAAGAGGCTGCGGAAAAACTCGTCTTAGCGAAAATTCCATTACCTCAGGGGCTAAAGCCCTAGCATATTTTGAGTCACTTACGGCGTGGCTAAAGCCACGCCCTTACGAAACCAGTACGCTTTTATAGTCATCTTCGAGTTTTTCCGCAGTCTGTGAAGCCATTGTTACAGTCATCGCGCTTTCGCCGCAGGTGCTTCGTGTAAGTCTGTATTCTGTAAGACCACGATGACGCCTATGCCTTTTACGGTAACCAATACAGGTTCGCAACGCATCCGGCGTAGCCCGTGTCCTTGTAATTATCCTGAGTGATTGCGTCGGTCGCAGCGCTGTTGACCAGGGAGAAATGAAGCGACCACGTCTGCGTGGCGAGGGGTGCCGGGTATATGCGGTGTCCCGCGGCCCAGCGCAAGGATCTACCTTTGCCGCCAGCTCCCTCAGCAGACCAGGCTTGAACAGTCGAGTCCTTGATTTGGTCGGCCCTGGGCGCAAACCCGTCGAGGTCGACCAGCGTGATCTTACTATGGTCGCCTTTGAGACGAGAGTTCAGCGAGTTCGCAATCGCGCAGCCGCTCGAATGGCCGACAATGAATAACTGATCAGCGGCGAAGCTTTGGATGTTATTGATCACTCCATCGAACTTGTCCTCGAAACCTTTGACGGCGCTTACATCGTCGGAGGCTGTGTGGGCTGGGAAGGGGAATGCGTCATACTTCACACCGGGGCACAGATTTTCTGCGCTGGCCTTCCACAGGTCCACGTTAGGTTGAGAGGCGAGGAATCCACCAAAGAAAACTACCTGGATGCTCATCTGTAACTCCCTTTCTCAGAAGTGAGCCCGTGAGCTAGTAGTGATTAGGAGCGTAGTTTCGTTTCAAAGTCCCGCGCTATTGAAACTGCCTGGAATAACGGTGAATCTTGCCGGAATTTTTTCGTTTTGTATATAGCGTTGCCATATTTTGTAACAATGAAATTTTCATAGCTGACCATGCGATGAATGAGCCGTTGATGAAATGAGTTTGTTTTGATTCCTGAAACCGCTTCAGGGGACAGAGGTGAGCGTATCTTGGAGAACTGCCCCACTCAAGCCAAAAGAAGGCTTGAATGGGCCACCCTGCCATATCTTGGTGGAACACCCGTCACTGAACGCACTTCGTCGGCATATACTGCGGCCAATGAGAATCCCGGGCATATGGCGTTGCCTCACCCAGAACGCCAGACGGAGGCGAGGAGATGTTCCAACTGCAGTTCAGGCTTTCGAAAAAAGTTTGTCGCGTCGTGGCAACATGCGCTTTAGCTGCTGTTACGACCGCAACGGCGGTCGCTCAGCAGCCAGTTGGCCGAACAGAGCTAATCTTCCTCGGCACTGCTGGTGGCCCTCCCTTGCGCCTGGACCGCTCAGAACCAGCCACTTTGCTCATCGTGGATGGCCGGCCTTATCTCATTGACTGCGGTATCGGCACGATGCGCCGCATGTTGCAGGCCGGGATCGCATCCGAAACCATTCAAACTATCTTTCTCACATATTTGCACGCAGACCATGATCTCGGGTTGGCCGACGTGATGGCCAATGATTTCTTCCGGCTGAATAGCACAAGCTCTACTCAACACATCGAGCTTTATGGGCCGCCTCAAACAGAGGATTTAGTGGATGCCGCTTTTCACTACATCGCCTTTGGGTTTCAGTCGTTTGCGGCGGAACCGGGCGCGATCCGCGCAGGACTGGTGGATGGCCGTTTAATCAGTCCGTTTGTTGCGCACGACATTCAGCACGAGGGCCTGATCTATCAGGACGACAAGATTCGGGTAATTGCAGCGGAGAATTCCCACTACGCGCTTATGCCTCCGGAAGATCGAAAGAAGATGAAGTCCTATTCCTACCGGATCGAAACACCGCACGGAATCGTGGTCTTTACTGGAGATACAGGCCCGAGCGGTGCGGTCACTCGATTAGCTGCGGGAGCAGACGTCCTTGTCGTCGAAGTCGAGGACCTGAATGAGGTTTCGAAATTCGTCCAGAAAATGGCCGCGGAGAACAACTGGCCTCCACAACGCGCGGCGGCGCTCATGGCCCACATGCGCCAGGAGCATCTGGGGCAGACGGAGGTCGGCAAGATGGTGTCAGCGGCCCAAGTGAAGTCAGTCGTGCTCTACCACTACGATCCAGAGGATCCATCTGCCTACGTCGCCGCCATCAAAAGTAGCTTTGCCGGCGCCGTCTTTGCTTCGGCCGATCTTGACCGCTATTGCCTCGGTACCCCTGACGCGTTGGGGACCGCCGGGGCCTTGTTCAAATGCGGTACCGGTTCTTCACACGTCGCGAACTCGAATCTACCCCGATGAGATGAATCGAGCTGGAATTGGGCGGGTGACCATTCAACGCTTATCCCGCAAATCCACATCTCTGCGAGACCCTCGGCTTTGCTCAGGGCAGGTTGTGGAGCACCCTCATTACCCTCATTGCTTACCTTTGAGATCCGGGCCACCCGCCTCTGTATCTACGCATCTTCATGCGCTGGTCAGATACTTGCTCTGGAACCAGTTCATACCTGTCCCCGCGCAACGACCTGAATTCTCAGTCAGGCGAACATGTACATAACGGAGGGAATAGCCGATGTGCAAGATCTGTAATTTCGAGTGTTGTGCAAAGGAAAGCTTTGGAGGGTGCGACTGCGACTGCGAGCATCCTGACTGCAAGATTGTCTGCAAGGAATTCGACTCCGTTCTGGATGCATGGCTGTGCGAGCAGATTAGGCAGTCGGGTCAGTGTGACTTGACCTATTAGCAGGCATGCGAGGGTCAAAAAGTAACCACTCTGTGGTCTCAGGTGAATAGTATGATTTCGCATTTAGTTGCTGCGTTCTTTATTCCGACATTTCTGGTCTTCGTTGCCAGTGTGCTGTTCCTGGCGTTCGCCGACCTGGTTCATATGATATGGATCATAGTGAAGCGGTATTCAGCGGGGGCGATGGTAAGACATATGGCCGTTCCACGATCTGGTAATGCTTCCCTTCATAGTCATGCCCACTCTCACACGCAAACGGCAGAGTCGGAGCATCGTCAGGAAACTCACGCTCCGATACTCGCCCCGGTCGTTCAGACGTGCACGAATTGAATTCGAAGTGAGTTGGTTTTGATTCGTGAAAACGCTTCAGACCCCAGGGCATGAGCCAGCGTATCTTTTGAAATCGCCCACTCAAGCCAAAAGCGGGCTTGAATGAGCCACCTGTCATATCGTTGCGGCTGATTTCATCGCATGGCCAGTAAAAGGAGCAGATAAGCCGCCAACATCGCAAGCGCCCAGAAGCGAGGTCCCCGCCCCAATCGCCGACGACGCCGTCGCCGGCGATAGCGGCGTGTCATATGGCCCATGTGCGCGCGCTGGCACTCCTTGCACAGATCGCCATCGGTCGCAATGTTGTTCCAGCACTCACCGCACACTGAGATGGGCTCGGCCATCTCCTGCTCCGCTACCCACCGCTCCAGCTCATTCATATAATCCGATCAAAGCTCTCCACGGGAAAGCGCTCCTATATAGGTCGGAAATCGTGCAGGCCGATTACGTTGCCCAGAGAGCGCCAGCATGTCGTGAAATGTCGCCGGAGTTCGTGCGCGGGCATCTTCCCTGACGGAATGAAAAAGGGCAGGTAACAACCCTTCGGTTAACGGCCGAACGCTCGAGTGGCGTGTCTCGCTTCAGCAAAGACGGAACTGCCCCACTCAAGCCAAAAGCGGGCTTGAATGGGCCACCACGAAGAATGCGATAAAATTATCGGTGAAACTCCTTTAGGAAAATTCCTGAACCCCAACCCTATTCGACAGAGCAGGAGAAAACCGATGTCCACCAAACTGACCGCCGGAAAACTTGCCGGACTGAAAGCCGTCTCGGATGAGCGCGGCGTGATTGCCGCCGCCGCCATGGACCAGCGCGGCTCGCTGAAGAAGTCGCTTGCGAAGGAAGCGGGAGCGGCCACTGTGCCTGATTCTGCGCTTGAAGACTTCAAGTCCCTCGTCACGGAAGTGCTGACGAAGCACGCCTCCGCGATCCTGCTCGACCCCGAGTTTGGACTGCCCGCCTCCAAGCGCCGCAACGGCAAGGGCCTGCTGCTGGCCTATGAGAAGACCGGCTACGACGCTGCGCTGCCCGGCCGCCTGCCCGATCTGCTCGACGTGTGGTCGGTGCGCCGCCTGAAGGAAGCGGGGGCGGACTGCATCAAGATCCTGCTTTATTACACGCCTTTCGAGAAGTCGACGATCAACGACCTCAAGCACGCCTGGGTGGAGCGCATTGGCGATGAGTGCCTTGCGCACGACATTCCTTTCTTCCTTGAGACCGTTGGCTACGCGGTTGACGGAGAAGACGAGAAAGGCATCGACTACGCGAAGCGCAAGCCCGATATCGTGACCGGCTCGATGGAAGAGTTCGGCAAAGAACGCTATGGCGTCGACGTGCTAAAGGTCGAAGTGCCGATCCAGATGGAGTTCGTCGCCGAAACGCGCGCTTTCAAGGGTGCGCAGGCTTACACCCGCGCTGAGGCGCTTGAGCACTTCCGTACCGCAGCTTCTTCGACGCACAAGCCGTTCATCTATCTCTCGGCCGGCGTCTCGAACCCGGTCTTTATTGAAACACTGGAACTCGCAGCTGAGAGCGGAACCAGCTTCAACGGCGTGCTCTGCGGCCGTGCAACCTGGAAGGACGGCATCGCCGTCTTCGCCAAGCAGGGCGCAAAAGCGTTTGAGGACTGGCTTAACACCGAAGGCGTAAAGAATATTGAGAACGTCAATAACGCTCTCAAGGCGGCGCATTCCTGGTATGACAAGGTTGGCCTTAAGGCTGAAGCGCTGGTGTAAGCTCTGAAATTTACCTAAACGGAAATGCCGCGACCTTCGAGTTGCGGCGTTTTCTTTGTGCAAGATGCGGTTTCCGGAATGCCTTGACCCAGCATCTCAGTGACTATAATTGCCTGCCATGCAGACTGTGCCCATGCATCGTCACGAACTTGCCCGGCGCACTATCGTCTTTCAGGCGGTGCTGCTGGCAGCGGTTTCCAGTCTGTTTGCATTGGCTATGTATCTTACTGTGCAGCATGTCCTGCGCAGCAGCGCCAACGACCCGCAATTCCAGATGGCGAGCGACGCTGCCGCGCAATTGGAGCAGGGCGCGGACCCAGCTACGCTCGTCGGACTGCATCAGATCGACATGTCGCGCAGCCTCGTGCCCTTTCTTATCGTGTATGACGCAAACGGCGCACCGCTGGCGACTTCCGCGCGGCTGAACGGCAGCATTCCGAAGCCGCCGTCGGGTGTTTTCCGCTACGCATCCGAGCACCAGCAGAATGTGCTTACATGGCAGCCTCAGCCCGGAGTCCGCATTGCTGCCGTCGTTCGGGCGGTCAGCGGTCCACATGCTGGTTTTGTGCTTGCCGGCCGTTCGTTGCGGCTCGTAGAAGAGCGAATACGCGCAACGGTTCGCATGGTGGCGCTGGCATGGCTGGTCATGATGGCGGTCGTGGTCACAGCAACCGTTCTTTTCGCTTCCATGATCGGAAAAGAACCAGCTTCTGAGGACTGAAAACGTGGCATAGATTAGGAAATTTGTACGATTTTATGTGCATTATTTCGAAATTTTTACCTGACCCAAAAGTAGGTGCACCAAAGTCAGCGAAAAGTCGTTACCGAGGATTACCTCTTGCACATCAATCATTTACTGGTTTTCGACAGAATTAGAAATTCACAAGAAAAACAAAGCAACTCTGGCGCGAGATTTGCAGTCTTACTATGCAACATTTAGAGGCAACTTCATTTAGTACCTCACTTGAGCACTAACCTTAGAACTGTCCGCTCTGCGGACACCTCAGTCACACTACCCTTTGGCTACCCATCCCAACTGCCTCTGAAGCGGGCCCGCTGGAAAGCGGGCCCTTATGCTTTCCCCGCTAAAATGGAAAGCGCATGAGTTCCCTTCCGCACCGCAGTCCATCACAATCAAAGAGCCTTGAGGTCGAGCGTATTTCCGCGTGGTCAGATTTGCCCTGGCTTATGCACGGCTTCAGCACGCGTCCCGGCGGAAAGACTATGGTCTACAATCCCGACGAGGGCGCAGGCGAACTCAACCTGGGATTCACTACCGCCGATTCCAGAGAAACAGTCCTCGCCAATCGCACGCTCTTCTTGTCTGCTGTCACGCAAAATGCAATCAGGCCACTGGTGACGCTGAAGCAGATTCACTCCGCTATCGTGCGCGTAGTCAGCAGAGCTGATGCGGGAGATGAAGCGCTACATAAAGGCGACGGCATGATGACCGATGAACCCGGAATCCTGCTCGGCATTCAGACCGCCGACTGCATCCCCGTCCTCATCGCCGGCAGAAAAAGGCGTGCTGTGGCAGCTTTCCACGCAGGCTGGCGCGGAACATTGAAGCGAATCGTTGAAAATGGCATAGGACGCATGCGGCTCGAATTCGGCAGCCGTCCGGAAGACTTGATTGCCGCCATTGGCCCCGGCATCGGGGCATGCTGCTATGCCGTGGGCGAAGAAGTGCGCATGGAGTTTGAATCGCAGTTCAGCTATGCACCTGAGTTGTTCTCCGAGGTCTACGACTCGAATCCGATCAAAGAAAAATATCCTTTGCTGTTCCTTACTGCCCGGGCACCGGGCCACAGCAACATTGGCCCCGCACTGCATCTCGATCTGGTCGAGGCCAACCGCCGCCAGTTACTCGATGCGGGCCTGAGCGCAGACAATATCTTCATCCAGGGCGACTGCACCAGTTGCCACCGGGACCGCTTCTTCTCGCACCGTGCCGATCATGGCTTCACGGGCCGCAGCCTGTCGGTCATTGGAATCAGGAAATAGAAAAGGCATGGATGAATCTCCATGCCTCCTCGGGAATCAGCAAAAATTCTTCAGGCCGCGGTATGCGGCTCAGGGTTATGCGCCGGGGCCTCAGCTTTTGGATTCACTAAGTCACGTAATTCCTTGCTGGGCTTGAAGTAAGGGACGCGCTTGGCCGGAACTTCGACCTTTGCGCCGGTCTTGGGATTGCGGCCGATCCGGGGCTTGCGCTGCCGGATGCGAAAGCTGCCAAAGCCGCGTATCTCAATCTTGTCGCCTGTTTTGAGAGCGTTGATGACGGAATCGAAGATGGTATCCACGATTACCTCACCATCGCGCCGCGTCAGGTCGCCGAGTTGGGTCACTTCCTCCACCAGGTCTGCTTTGGTCATGGCAAGTTTTGCTCCAGAATTAGGGTACGCCTGTTAACCATAATAGATGCAACAAATTTAACCATTAGCGCCAAAGAAAATAGAAGCCAGCGTGTTTTTCCAGTAACTGTTGGGGATTTGGCAACAAATCATCCGCGTCTGTGGTCACCAGATCCAGAATGGAACGCCCTTTTCGCGCCGGTTTCACCACATTCGGCTCGCCGGAAATCCCCACCTGCTTCGCCGTATCCAGCAACGCATCGCGGAATCCGCCTTGTTTATCAATCAGGTGCAGCGGCAGCGCCTGCTGACCTGTCCACACCTGCCCGGTCGCCAGCGGTGTCAGCGTGTCCACGCTGATTCCCCGTCCTGCCGCCACATCGCGAATGAACTGCGAGTGCATGTTATCAACCAGCCCCTGAAAATAGGCCCGTTCTTCGGGGGTCATCTCGCGCGTCGGCGACCCGGCGTCCTTGAGCGAACCGGCTTTCAGAACTTCCGGCTTCAGCTTGGCCCATTTCAGAAGGTCCCCGTAATTGGTCCACTCCATAATTACGCCGATGGAGCCGACAATGCTGGCGTCATTGGCGTAAATCTTGTTTGCGCCAGAGGCAATATAGTAGGCGCCGCTCGCGCCCACGCTCTCAACTGACGCGATGATCGGCTTCTTCTTCTCGTCGCGAATATGCCGGACTTCCTTGTAAATCTCCTGCGAGGCCGCGGCCCCACCGCCGGGAGAATCGATATGCAGAATGATGGCCTTGATGGAATCGTCCTGGTCGAATTTACGCAGGTTGTCGACAGTTTTGTCGGCAGAGAGAATCACGCCGTCAATATCGATTACGCCAATGTTGTCGCCGCCAAAGCTCGTGTTTCCGCCAATCGACTGCACGGCAAAATACGCCACCACACTGACCACCGCAATAAAGGCAATAAAAAGTCCGCCGCCTACACAGACCCAGAACCAGCCCGAACGGCGTTTTTCTTCAGTCATAGCGGCGAGTGTAGCACTTTCAGGCCACTTAAGATGGAATCGATTGGGCAATGCAGGATTGTCATCGTGAAAAAGAAAAGATAAGAATTCGCTATCATCCTGAGCGCGACGAAGGATCTGCTTTCATTCTGTCTTGCCTAAATATGCTGATGTCGAAAACAAAACAGATCCTTCGCTTCGCTCAGGATGACAACCATATTCAGATGTTAATTTTGGTTAAGTCAAACGTTTGACCAGAGCAGTACATAGTGTTAGCTTTTGCCCCGCTGGGAGGTTTCGATATGGATCGCCGCCTATTTCTGAAAAGCTCATTGGCCACTGCAGGCAGCGCATTGATTGCCAGCCATCTCTCAGGGGAGCAGATGATCCCATCAGGGCCCTCCACCGCCCATTTTCCTGACGGCTTCCTCTGGGGTATGGCCACGGCTGCTTTTCAGGTTGAAGGCGCATGGAACGAAGACGGCAAGGGCGAATCCATCTGGGACCGATTTGTACACACGCAAGGCAAAGTGAAAGGCGCAACAACAGCTGACATAGCCTGCGACCAGTACCATCTCTATCCGCAGGACATCGCCACCCTGAAGCGCCTCAATCAGAAAGGCTATCGCTTCTCCGTCTCATGGCCGCGTATTCAACCAACGGGCACAGGCGCCCCGAATCAAAAAGGCCTCGACCACTACAGCCGCCTCGTTGACGCATTGCTTGAAGCCCAAATCCGTCCCTTCTGCACGCTTTACCACTGGGACCTGCCGCAGGCGCTTGAAGACCGCGGCGGCTGGCCTAACCGCGACCTAGCTGGCTACTTCGCCGACTATGCTGGAATCATCGCCAAACATCTCGGCGATCGCATTACCATCTGGGCGCCTTTCAACATGCCGTGGTCATTCACCTATATGGGATACGGCGTTGGCGCATTTCCTCCCGGCAGGACCAGCTTTGGCGACTTCCTTAAGGCTGCGCACACGGTGAGTCTTGCGCAAGGCGAATGCTTCCGCTCCATCAAAGCAGCATCTTCCAAGGCTACGGTAGGCAGCGCCTATGGCATGTCACCCGCATACCCGAAGACTGACTCGGAGGCCGATCGGGCAGCCACGGCGCGTTATCACGCCATGAATAATGTCTTCTTTCTGGAAGCGGCCATGCACGGGCGCTACCCGAAAGCCTTCGCCAGCGAAACGCCCTATGATCTGATGGGCTTCAAACCGGGCGATGAAAAAATCATGCTGTCGCCGCTCGACTGGGTCGGCTTCCACTACTACAACCGGCGGATTGTTTCTGACGCCAGCAGCGCCAACTGCGCCGGAGGCGGCGGCTTCAGCGGGACCGAGATCGAAGTAGACCCTTCAACCGGCCGTGACCCATACACGCGCTTTCAGGCCGTCATGCCGACTGAAGGTCCACTAACAGAAGCTGGACTCGAAATCTATCCGCACGGCATCTACGACCTGGTCATGCAAATCAGTCGCGAATACAACCATCCCATCATCGAAATTACCGAGAGCGGCTGCAGCTATCTCGATGGACCTTATCAGAAAGAAAATGGACGCGTCCCCGATACTCGCCGTATCAACTTCTTCCGCGATGAGCTGACCGAGCTTGCACGCGCGATTCAAGACGGCGCCAGAGTCCGCTGCTTCCATGCCTGGAGCCTGCTCGACAACTTTGAGTGGGCCAATGGCTACACCGAGCGCTATGGTCTGGTCCATGTCGACTTCCGCGACCAGAAGCGCACCATCAAAGATTCCGGCCTTTGGTATGGCAAGGTCGCCGCCAGCAATCGCATCGACGCCTGAAAGCAGTTGCAATTTTCCGGCAGTATCGCTACGGTTTTCCTCGGGCCAGAAGTGTGTTGATCAGGCCTTTTCAAACGGCCGTCATTCCGACGAACCAGAGCGAAGCGACAGGGAGGAAGAATCCATGCGCAGTCCGCACCGTCACAATACTGTTAAGCATTCAGGCAAAAAATTCGCGACAGGTTCACGCCCATGACGACCGACCTGAATCGTCGCACGTTTCTGAAAGGCGCAGCTGCCTCGGCCGCAGTCGCTGTGCCGTCAAACATGGCTGGCGCCGCGCCTCCCGCCGATCCCGAAGTGGCTAAGAAATCCGCGCCCGGGACCGGACTGTCGCCCAAGGGCCTTACTCGCATGAACGGCATCATGGCCGGATATGTCGATAGCGGCGATATTCCCGGACTCGTCACCCTTGTCAGCCGCCGCGGTCAGGTGGATGTGAACACAATCGGAGTAAAGAAAGCGGGAGAAACCAATCCAGTCGAACGGGACACAATCTTTCGCATTGCCTCCATGACCAAACCGATCACAGCCGCCGCCACGATGATCCTCGTCGAGGAATGCGCGCTGCGCCTGGATGAGCCGGTCGACCGCCTTCTGCCCGAACTGGCCAATCGCCGCGTCCTGAAACGCCCCGATGGGAAGCTTGACGACACAGTGCCCTCCAGACGCCCCATCACCGTGCGCGACCTGCTGACTTTTCGCATGGGTTATGGCCTGATGTTCACGCCTCCCGACGCACCGATCCTGAAGGCAGCGAACGATCTCCAGATCGGCATGGGAGCGCCCATCCCCGCATCCATGCCTGCGCCTGACGAGTGGATTCGCCGGCTCGGCACGCTGCCGCTTATGCACCAGCCCGGCGAAATGTGGATGTATAACACACCAGCCGATGTGCTCGGCGTATTGGTCGCGCGAGCGTCAGGCCAGCCCTTTGAGGCATTTTTGCGCGAGCGCATCTTCGCGCCGCTCGGTATGAAGGACACGGACTTCAGCGTGCCGCAAGCCAAGGTCAACCGCTTCGCCACCAGCTATGTCGTCGATCCACAAAGCGGAAAGCTCGTGGTCTTCGACGAAGCCGACAGCGGCCAATGGAGCCATCCGCCCGCATTTCCCTCAGGCTCCGGCGGACTTGTTTCCACTGTCGACGACTACTTCACCTTCAGCGAGATGATGATGAATGGAGGCAGGCGCGGCACAGAGCGCATCCTGTCGCAAAAGTCAGTTGAGCTGATGCGCACTGACCAACTCACTCCGGAGCAGAAGGCCATCTCAGGTCTTACTCCCGGCTACTTTGATACGCACGGATGGGGTTTCTGCCTCTCTATTGTCACCAAACGCACTGAGATCGCCGGCGACGTAGGCACCTTCGGCTGGAATGGCGGGCTTGGCACCGCATGGAACGCAACCCCGCGCGACGGCCTGACAACCATCCTGCTGACCCAGCGCGCCTGG
>NZ_DASQIX010000073.1:0-20449 GCF_035631355.1 Alloacidobacterium sp. | reverse complement strand
GATAGGTTCATGCGCGGACGGCTCTGCGTCCGCCGCGCTGGAAGTCGGCTAGCCGGCGATCAACATCGCCCGGCTACCAGTTCCTCCACCTGAATCGTTTCGTCCTCAAAGGATTTGTCGTCTTCGCTCGTTCCCGAGAGCAGGAAGGAGTTTGTCTGCTGCGCGACGCCGCCGCCGACTGACGTAATGACATACGAGCAGCCGAGCCAGTGCGCTTCAGCGAAATCAGTCTTCGACCACTGCGCCGGATGGTCCGGATGGGAGTGATAGAAGCCGACAATGTCGAGTCCGCGCTCGCGCCCCTGGCGCTGAATGCGCACGAGTTCCTGCGGCGCGATGCTGTAGCGGTTGTGGGCCGAGTCAGTGCGTGTATTTCCGGCGCGCACGGCTACTTCCACTTCATTCACGCCATGAGAGGAGCGGCCCAGCAGCACACCACAACACTCGTGCGGATAGGTCTCTTCCCCATGTGTCCGCAATGCGTTGTAGATAGACTCGCTGAGTTTAAGCATTGTCTTGCTCTTCCTCCCAGAAGCGTTCACTCAAATACTTATCTGCCGAATCGGGCAGAATGGTTACGATTACGGCTTCGCGCCCTGCCGCAGCTTCCTCTTCCGCGATGCGCAGAGACGCCGCGACCGCCGCTCCGGATGAGACGCCGACCAGCAGCCCTTCAGTCCGGGCGAGGCGCTTACTTATACGATACGCGGTTTCTGTCTCAATCTCCACATCGCGGTCGGCGAGTGAGGGATCATAGATTGTCGGCACTATGGCCGTCGCCATGTGTTTCAGGCCTTCGAGGCCGTTGAAAGGCGAGTCGGGCTGCATGGAAATGCACTGGATGCGGGTGTTTAGCTCCTTCAGGCGGCGCGTGGTTCCGACGAAAGTGCCGCTGGTGCCGAGTCCGGCGACGAAGTGCGTTAATTGCCCGGAAGTCTGCTGCCAGATTTCGTTGGCCGTGGTGCGATAGTGTGCCTGCCAGTTGGCGTCATTGCCGTACTGGTCAGCGTAGTAATACTTTTTCGTGTCCACAGCCAATTCGCGGGCTTTGCGGATGGCGCCATCGGAGCCGTCGTTCGGGTCTGTCCAGACGACGTTTGCGCCATAGGCGCTCAGGATTCGCTTACGTTCGGGCGAAACGTTGGCAGGAACGCAGAGTGTGACGGGGAATCCCATCGCCGCGCCCAGCATGGCATAGGCGATGCCGGTATTGCCGCTGGTGGCGTCGAGCAGGTGCTGACCGTTGCCTATTTTTCCCTGTTTCATGGCTGCGGCTATGATGGCCGAGGCGGCGCGGTCCTTGACCGATCCGCCGGGGTTGGCCCACTCGGCCTTGCCCAGAAGCTGGATTCCCGGCAGATGAGCAGTCAACCGCTCCAGGCGCACCAGGGGCGTATTGCCGATGCGTTCCAGAAGCGTCGAGCCCAGCGACGGGGTCAGGATCGAGTGCGTTGCCATAAGCGAATGCGTTGCGGCCAGCCGCAAAAATGTGCGAGAGTGAAAGCACACGGCAGCTTAACTCCAAGTGTAGCCTTTGCCGTGCCTTTACCGCTATGCCTAGAAAAACAAAGCAGCTTACCTTCGACGAAATCCTCGCAAACCTTCGCGGTTCTCAATTTGATGTGCAATCGGTCTCCGGGGTCGCAGGGCAATACCGCGTGCAGAAGCACGGCTGCGCGGCGGTGATTGCGAAAGCGAGTGATGGGGGTGGAGTTGCCTTCGTTGATGGCCCGGGGTTTGTGCTGGGCGGCGAGATTGCTCATCTGCTTGACCGCGGGTTTCAGAAGTCGCTGAAAACGAATAAGTTGGAGATTGCCGCGACTGCCGATGCCCTGAAGGCCATCCATCGCTTCAGCGAGGAGCTGAAGGAAATTGCCGGCTCGCCAAGCCTCTATAACCAGTCCATCGGCACTACGAGCGATGATTATTTTTACGACCGCCTAAAGGGACGGGACAAGGACCCGATTCCGCGCTCGCCCGCTCCGTGGGACAGGGCCGGAGTGCACTAGAGGCATTCAGAGGGATGAACATGCGGTGGGGACTGTCGATGCTGCTGGCAGGGCTACTCACCGGGTCTGCGCTTGCGGGTTCTAATGCCGATCCAGTCCACACGTCTGCTGAACAGCGCGACATCTCCGCCGTTTATTCAGCGCTGATGCAACGGAGCGACGTCTTTAAGAGCCTGGGGCGCGGGCAGAACCAGTGCTGGGCCATCGCGGACACGACGATCAACATTGACGACATGAACCCCGCGGTGGCTCCGGATACGCAGCTCAAGCCTCCGGGCAACGATCCCAGGCCGTTTCAGGAGGCCCTGGCCGACTTTAACGCGCGCAAATATCAGCGCGAGGCGCTGACGCATAGCTCGAGCTCTCAGTACGTGATGGTTACACCGGAAGAAGCTTCGGCCTTTCGCGCGTCGCGCACCTCGGCAACGGCTGGCGCGGGCGGCAAGAGATATTCGAGCTGCGGCGGAATTACCTACTTCAGCGAGGTCTATTTCAGCTCGCATCGCACGGCTGCGCTGGTCTACATGCTCAACTGGTGCGGAAACCTTTGCGGCCACGGCGAATGGGTGTATCTCGAAAAACGGGATGAGCACTGGGCGCTACGATCAGGGCAGGAAGGGATTGTTTCCGGGGCAAGGCCGTTTTAGCGCATTTTCGCCCGTTCGCGCTGCAATTCACGGTAGACATCGCTTTTTGAAAGCCCGCGCTCGCGGGCGATGTGCTTCAAGGCATCCTTTTCGTCGAGACTTTCTGTTTGCTGCAATTCTGCGATGCGTTCCGTGATGCTGCCCGATGATGCTTTGTCCTCAGATGGAGAGCGGGCTTCAACCAACAACGTAATCTCGCCGCGGATGCGGTCGCGCTGGTTCAGTTCTGACATGACTTCGACAACGCTGCCGCGCAGGAACTCTTCGTGCAGCTTGGTCAGCTCGCGGGCGACGACGATGCGGCACTCCCGGCCCCAGACGGTCTGTACGTCGGCTAGCGTTTCCAGAATGCGATGCGGGGCTTCATAGAACACAAGCGTTGTGCCGGCTTCTGTGATTGAGACCAGCTGTTCCAGTTCTGCGCGGCGCGCCCCAGCTTTTGCCGGTAGAAAGCCGATGTATGCGAACCGCTCAGTGTTGAGACCAGAGGCGACCAGCGCGCTCAATGCGGCATTCGCGCCGGGGATGGGATGTATGTCGATACCGGCTTGGATGGCTGCGGCAGCGAGGCGCATCCCCGGGTCGGAAATTCCTGGCATACCCGCGTCTGAGACGACGGCTATGCGCGCGCCTTTCTGCATCGCAGCCAGGAATTCCGGGATGCGCCCCGCTTCGTTGTGCTCATGGCAACTGACTGTTGGTGTCGAGATGCCGAAATGGTTCAGCAGCTTCTGCGTCTGGCGCGTGTCTTCGCACGCGATGCGATCTGCCGAGCGCAGCACACGAATTGCGCGCAGAGTGATATCTCCAAGGTTGCCGATGGGTGTGCCAACGAGATAGAGACCGGGCGCGAGAGGCTGGTTGGGGTGGTCTTCGTTTTCCTGTGCGAGGATTGTTGGAACCGCAGGTCCCTCCACTACGCTATGCTCCGGTCGGGATGACAAATTTAATGACAAGCATCATTCACTTGCGCGCTTCAGGCGGCGATGCTCGGCCAGCATGCCCATGCTGTGCATCAGATTCTGTAACGTAACGATGCCGATGACGCGGTCGCCGTCCGTTACGGGGATGAGTGACATGCGGCCGCCGGCCATGCGGCGGATCATGGAGCCGAGCGAGTCATTGGGCCGCGCTACCTGAAACGTCCGCGACATGACGCCCTGCACATAGCCATTGCCTTCGTGGCGCAGAGCTTCGAGTATCCCCTGGCGTGAGACGATGCCGACGAGACTGGCTCCGCGTACGACAGGGAACTCGTCCTGCAGGCTGTGGATGGCTTTGTAGAGCGCGTCTTCGAGCGTGTCCGACGGCGCGAGGGTCGAGAAGTCGGTCAGCATCACATCGCTCATGGTGACGGTATCGACGACGGACTGAAACATCAGGCCCTGGTCTTCAAGCTGCGCCCCGATGAAGATAAAGAAGCCGCCCATGATGAGCCACGGACTCAGGGTAGTGCTCAAGTTGGAATTGGGAATGAAGAGCAGCGCAATGCCGCCGAGAACGCCGATGAGGCCGAGAACCTGGCCGAGTCCGGAAGCCGCACGTGTGGCCTGCGCCGCGCCGCGGCTGCGTGTAAAGCTGCCGCGTAGAAGGCGTCCCGCGTCCAACGGATACGCAGGGATGAAATTCAAAACGCCGAGAATGACATTCAGCCAGACAGTAGAGCGCATCAGATGCGTTGGAGTGACCCACGGTCGGGCAAAGATAGACACCTGCGGCGCGGCCCCGGCAATCAGCGTGCCGACAGCGATGGCGAAGCCGAAGTTAGCCAGCGGGCCAACGGCGGCCATCGATGCCTGGACGCGACCCTCGCTAGCGCGCTCGGCGCTGTCAGGGCTGGCGTAGGAGAACAAGCCGCAGATGGGCAGCAGCAGAATGCTGCGCAACTGCACGCCGTGATATGCGGCCACGATGACGCGCGCTAATTCGCGGACGAAGACGGCCAGCAGCAAGAGGAACCACAGCATGATGGCACGCCATGACGAGACGTTAACGAGATTGGCGGCGAGCAGGCACAGGCCGAGCAGCAGCAGAAAAAATGTGTGGATGCGAAGGTCCACGCCCATCCATCGGCCCAGGGGAAATGACCAGCCGCGCATTTGCCGTTCGTCCTCGTTCCTTAAAAACCTGCTTTGCTCATTGTATGCTGGCGGCGCTGTGAATGGCTGCGCTGCAAAATTTGAAGGCCGTCATGCGCTAGCATCGAAAGGATGCGCGTCATCGGGGGAAAATTCCGTTCACGCACGCTGGTTGCTCCGCGCGGGCTCGATACGCGGCCCACGAACGACCGTTTGCGCGAAACGCTCTTTAATGTGCTTGCCCCGCATATCGAAGGCGCTGTGTTTCTGGATCTTTATGCCGGATCGGGCGCTGTTGGCATTGAAGCAATCAGTCGAGGCGCAGAGCAGGCCTTTTTCGTCGAAAATTCTCAACCTACATTGATAGTGTTAAATGAGAATCTCTCGAACCTGCACATCGGACAGCGGCATGCGGCGGTAGAACTCAGAAAGTCTGCAGTTTTCCTAAAAAATAAAATGAACTGGCGATACAAAGGTTTCCCAGGAGCCTTTCACATCGTCTTCCTTGATCCGCCGTACGACGCAGTGATGGAGTACGAGCAAGTACTAAACATGCTTGGGGGAGAGTGTTCAGACTTGCTTATGCCGGAAGCGATTATCGTCGCCGAACATCGCCGAAAGCAAAAATTAGAAGAAAGCTATGGCAGTTTGCATCGCTATCGTTTGCTTGAACAGGGCGATGCGGCCTTGAGTTTCTACTCCGTTTCTGGCGATGCAAAATGATCATTGCGCGCTGGCTTAATTGTAGCTACGATTAAATCGTGATCGTTTGGGATGAGGCGAAGCGCCATGCAAACTTGGCGAAGCATGGCCTGGACTTCGCGGATGCTCATCTGGTCTACGAGAATCCGGAGAAGGTGACATTTTCATCGCATCGCAATGCGGAAGGCCGCAAGCTGGATATCGCGATGGTCCAGCTTTCAGGCCGGACACTTACACTCGTCTATACGGAACGAGGATTTGACATTCGAGTAATTTCATTCCGCTTTGCATCGCGCCTGGAAAGGAGGGCCTATGAGAAAGCACGCGCAGAAAAGTCAAACTGATTGGGAACGGGTAAAGCGGATGTATGATTCCGATGCGCCGATCCCTTACGATCCGGAAGATGGGCCTTACGATCCCAACGATGAAGAGGCAACGGAGAAATGGCTGTCCGAAGCCGTCATCACTCGCGGCCCCGGGCAGCGCGGCCCGCAGAAAGCGCCGACCAAGCAGTTGGTTTCGCTGCGCCTCTCGCCGGATGTGCTGGAATACTTCAAGGCCAAAGGCCCCGGCTGGCAGACGCGCATCGACCAGACGTTGAAATCGGCCATCCGTAAGAAGAAGACTGCCTGAGCTGCGTCACTCTGGCCGGGGCGGAAACTTCTCCGCACCGCCTGTATGCTCGCCGGTCTTGAGGTCGATGGCGAAGGGCACGTCGTTGTCGGTCATCAGGTCCCAGCCGAGGCCGCAGAGCGTGTCGCCGACAACGTCGGTGATTTCGATGCCTTCCCAGGAGAGCCGCGCCGATTCCCATGCCTGCCCGTCACGTCCCAAGGCAAGGATGGAGTGGTGTCCGATGAACAGCAGCAATTGCTGTTCAGCCAGCACTCGTACGCTCAGGACAGGCCGATATGGAACCATGCTCCATTGTTGAGGATCGAGCGTGTTGATGAGATACGCGTACCCGCCTGACACGGCGCAGAGCCAGTCAGGATTTGGACAACTCCAGATTCCAGTGGATGCGGTTGAATCAGCGAAACCAAGCGCGCAGGTGGCGAGGAACGCATTACCTGTCGCCGGTTTGACAAGAAGCTCCAATGCTCCGCGCTCGACTTCTTCCGTCTGTTGCGGATAGACGAACTGTCGGGCCGGCGCAATCAGCGGGCGTTTCTCCAGCACCTCGACTGTCCAGCTATGGGTGAACGTGAGGTCGAGCGTCGGTTTCATGCGATTGCAAACTGCTCGATCCGCTCGTGCATACTCAGTACATGAACAGGAAGCGACAGGCGGGCGCCTTTTTCAAAGATCGGAATCAGCTTGTCGAATTCCCGGCCAGAATGCGCTCCCGTGAGCGCGATGCGCACAGGGTGAAACAGGTCTTTTCCTTTCGCTCCGGTTTCGGTCTTGATTTCGTTCATCCAGGCTTTGAACTGCTCGGGCGTAACGGCGCCGTCATGTGAGCGAACGCGCTGGGCAAACGCAGTAAGGACTTTATGCGCTGTTTCTGATTGCAGAATTGCAGCATTCTCGGCGTTTGTCTGTGTTGCACGTGCGTCAAGGGTGAAGACGAAGTGCGCCTTCTCCGGCAATTGCTCCAGGCGATCGATTGACGGCAGAAAGAGCGCGACGAGTTTGCTGAACCACTGCACAATCTCTACATCGGCAGTGGCGAGCGCGGGCAACAGCCCTGCCTTTTCAAAATAGGGCCAAGCGAGATTGAGAACCCGCTCCGGATCAGCGGCTTTCAGGTAATGCCGGTTGAGCCAGTGCAGCTTGTCGAAATCAAAGATCGCCGGCGAGGCGGTCACGCGCTCAAGATCGAACTCGGAGATCAACTCCTTCGGCGTAAAGGTCTCGGTGACGCCATCTTTCGCGCCCCAGCCAAGCAGCGCGAGGTAGTTCACCAGCGCTTCGGGCAGGATGCCCATCTCGCGGAAGCTGGCGATGGACGTGGCGCCATGACGTTTTGACAGGCGTTCCCGGTCGCCGCCGAGAATGGTCGAGAGGTGGGCGAACTGCGGCACCGGCCAGCCAAAAGCTTCGTAAATAGCGACCTGCCTGGGCGTGTTCGAGATATGGTCGTCGCCGCGGATGACGTGCGTGATCTCCATGAGCGCGTCATCAACCGCGACAACGTAGTTGTAGACGGGCATGCCGCTTGACCGCACGAGGATGGGGTCGCTGACCGTGTCGCTGGCGAATTCGACATCGCCGCGCACGATGTCGTGGAAACGCAGCGGCCCTTCGGGAATTTGCAGGCGCACAGCAAATGGATCTCCGGACGCAGCGCGCGCATCGGAATCCTTTTGCGAAACGGTCCGGCATTTGCCGGAATAGACCTGCGGGCGATGTTCGGCTACGGCGCGAAGACGCTCGGCTTCCAGTTCGTCATAGGTGCAGAAGCAGCGGTAGGCCTTCCCCTCGTTCAGCAGGCGCTCGGTGTGCTCACGATAAATGTCAAGCCGCTCGGACTGCCGGTAAGGCGCGTACGGGCCGCCGATCTCCGGGCCTTCGTCCCAGTCGAGGCCGAGCCAGCGCAGGTCTGTGATGAGCTGCTGTTCATGCTCGTCTTTGCTGCGTTCTACGTCAGTGTCTTCAATGCGGAGGATGTATTTCCCGCCTGCGTGGCGGGCCACCAGCCAGTTGTAAAGCGCCGTGCGGGCGTTGCCCACATGCAGCAGTCCGGTTGGCGAAGGCGCGAAGCGAACGCGCGTCTTGTTTGTGTCCATGTCAATTTTGAGGGTATCAAGATTTGCCGCCTACTGATCTCTGCAGAGCGGGTGCGATCTCACCGAAAATGCTCCCAGCCGCCAGCATTAATCGGCGTCTGCTTGCCGTCTGCTCCGGTCATTTCGATGAGCGGCTTATCTTTGCGATGAGCCTTCATGCGCCCGATAGCGTGCACCGGCACGCTTGCGATTTTTGCCGGGATTTTCGTTCGCGGAGACGCAGTAAAGAGTAGTTCGTAGTCCTCGCCGCCGTGTAGAGCCAGGTGCAGTGCCGAGGGAATCCAGCCATCTTTTTCTGCTTTTCGCGCCAACGGGTGGATGGGGATGGCAGCCGCCTCGATCTCAGCAGACAATCCCGATTCCTCGCACAAGTGTGCGAGATCGGTCGATAGGCCATCGCTCACGTCGATTGCCGCAGTTGCTGCGCGCAAAGCCAGGAGCTTTGATCCCACCGCCAGACGCGGCTCAGGGTAAAGATGGGGATGTTTCGGCGCAGCTTTTGTGAGCCTGCGAAAGGACTGTGGGCTGCGTCCCAGCGCCAGAAGTTCGGCCTCAGCTCCTCCAAGAGCACCAGTGAGGTAGAGGATGTCACCCGTTTTCGCACCGGAGCGGAGAAGAGCGCGGCCTCTGCGAGTTGAGCCAAGGAGAACAATGTCCGCTGATACCATCCCCGTCTGCGGGGATCCGGCTTCGTCAAAGAGAGGTGACTGGGCAGTATCGCCTCCTGCGAGTGGAACATGGTATCGGTCAGCCAATGCGAGAAGGCCGCCAATGAAGCGATCCAGCCAGCTCGGTCCCCTGCCAGCGACAGTGAGCTCGGCCGGAACGGCGAGCGAAAGGAATGCTGCCAGGGGCTTCGCGCCCATGGCTGCGAGGTCGCTTAGACCTCGCGCCAGACACCGATGGCCTATGGATTCAGGCATGTGCCAGTCGCGCCGGAAATGGACCTGTTCCAGGGATAAGTCCGTGGTGACAACAATTTCGCTGCGGGCAGGCGGATGCAAAATGGCGCAGTCATCGCCGATGCCCAATCGCACGGAAGCTCCGCTCCCTCTGGCGCGAGAGCGGAGCGCGCGAATCAGCGCCTTCTCGCCTATGGATGGGGGTTTCCGCTTCTGGGACACGCTGTCCAGCATACCGTGCTGTCACGATCTGGCATTGAGTTGCACCAAACTTGGGGCAGCTCGCATACGAGAGAGTCACCCATTACTAAAGGGGTGAAGGGAGGAAAGATTCGCCGAACTAGTGGTTGACCCGCATCTATCAAACTGATAGGGTCTTTTGAGAATACCTGAAAACCCTGCTTCCGCGACGCTTACGGAATTAACACGTTTGCCGCAAAGCGGGGTGGTCTTCGGCAAGGCAAGTTTCCCCGGACGAGAAGACTGTGAGTAAACGCTTCTACATTATTTTTGTTGCGCGCGAAAAAGATGGGCGGCTCCGGAAGATTCCGGTTCCTCTGCATTACGCCTACATCTTTGTGGCGGCGGCTATTGTAGGCGCGTTCACGATTACAGGCATGGCGGGTTCCTATTCGCGCATGTTGCTGAAGACGGCCAGCTTCAATGAGGTCCGCTCGCAGCGCGAAGTCCTTCGCAAGGATTATGCGCAGCTTGAGCAGGTGGCCCACGAAAAGGATGTGCAGGCGGCATCGCTGGGATCTCTGGCGAACGAGGTCAGCGCTCTTTATGGTTTGCGCCAGAACAAGCTGACTTCAGCGAAAGCAGCGGTAACAGCCTCCGCACCAGTGGTTGCCGACAACTCTGATGATTTCACCCAGCAGGCTTACACGCAGTCGCGCGATCAGTTGGCTGCGCTGCGCCGCACCGCGCTTTCTGGCCAGGTTTACCAGTCGTTTGGTCTTGGCGTGCGGCATCCGTTCGGCAGCCTGGACGATGTGTTAAGCCTGGCGAATGCGCCATCGTTGTGGCCGGTTGTCGGCCCTGTGACGAGTTCGTTTGGCGAGCGCGAAGACCCATTCAATGGTGAGGGCGCCTTCCACGCCGGAGTTGATATTTCATCCACATTCGGCGAGCCGGTCCGCGCGACCGCAGACGGTACGGTGGAAATGGCGGACCGCGCTTCCGGTTATGGGCGGGAAATCATCATCGATCACGGATACGGCGTCAAGACATGCTATGGACATCTTTCTGGCTTTGCTGTGACCGAAGGCCAGCAGGTGACGCGCGGTCAGATAATTGGATATGTCGGCATGAGCGGCCGCAGCACTGGTCCGCATCTGCATTATGAAGTCCGCATTCGCAATACGCCGGTGAACCCGCACAAGTACCTGCGCGAAACCATGCAGCAGCTTGCCAGCGTGAGCAGCGCATCTGCCGTTGGCGGATCGAATTAGAGCACCATCTGTGAAATGAAAGAGCCGCCGAATTTGGCGGCTTTTCTGTTCCCAAGAGCGGCGATTAATTTCCTGTCGGAATAATCCCGACGTTTTCCACCATCAGGATGACAGTTCGCTTGGGCGCGCGGGTGCGGTGAACTATTCCCTTCGGTACCACGAAGCCTAGCCTTGGCTGAAGGCTGACCGTACGATGTTTGAGATCAATTAATAACTCGCCTTCGACGACATAAAAGAACTCATCATCGTTGTCATGCTTATGCCAGTGGTATTCGCCCTCGATGACGCCGAGGCGGACGACAGAACCATTCACCTGACAGAGCGTCTGATTGAACCACTTGTACGTGCAAGTGCTTGAGAGAGCTTTTTCGTCGATGACTTCAAGCGGCTCGTGGAGTATGTTGAGCCGCGTTTCGTAAGGAAAATCTTCGGCAGTAGGCATATGCGCTCCTCCCGTCCACCATTCTGCTGCATGCAGAAATGGAAGGGAAGAGCGCCGCTGAAATCAGGTTTTACTTGCCGGTATAGGTGACGTGCCAGATCGAGCCTGAGCCGTCGTCGGTGACGAAGAGCGAGCCGTCGTTGCCGACTGCCACTCCGACAGGACGTCCCCAGACATGGCCGTCTGCTGTGGTGAAACCGGTCAGGAAATCATCGTATTCGCCGGTGGCTTTGCCGTCCTGCATGGGCACGCGAATCACTTCGTAGCCAACGCGGTTGGACTTGTTCCAGGAGCCGTGCTCGGCAGCGAAGGCGTCGCCCTTGTAATCCGCGGGAAATTGAGAGCCTTCATAGAAATTCATTTCGAGAGAAGCAAAATGCGGCTGGAGCAGGACGTCCGGCGTGATGACCTTGTCCTTTAGTTCAGGATGCTTGCCCTCAAGCCGCGGGTCCTGATGTCCGCCCATGTACCACCAGGGCCAGCCGTAGAAGCCGCCTTCTTCGATATGGGTAATGTAGTCGGGCACAAGGTCGTCGCCCAGCATGTCGCGCTCGTTGGTCGAGCACCATAGCTGGCCGGTCGTCGGGTTGACGGCTTCGCCCACGCAGTTGCGGATGCCGTAGGCATAGACCTTGATGAACTTTCCTTCAGGTGTGAATTCGAGCACGTCGGCGCGATGGAATTCTGCCGGATGCGTATCAGGGTCATCAACATTCGAGTGCGAGCCAACAGAGACAAACATCTTCGTGCCGTCCTGCGAGAAGACGATGTCTCGTGTCCAGTGGCCGCCGCCGCGCAGGCGCCCGCCCCCAGGAAGGTCGGCAAGCTTCTGGGCGGGGCCACGGGCTTTCATGTCGCCATTCTTGTAGGGGAAGCGCACCACGGAATCAGTGTTGCCGACATAGACCCACTGGGGATTCTGCCCGGAGGGATAGAAGGCAATCCCGAAGGGCTGGCTCAGTCCATCGGCGAATTTCTCTACCTGCTTCGGTTTGCCGTCAGCGCCGACTCCGCGGAAGACCATAATCTCATTGCTGGAACTCATGGCTACGAAAAGATCACCATTGGGCGCAGTGCGAATCAACCGGGGTTGTACCAATCCACCCTCATAAAGCGTGACCTTGAACCCAGCGGGGGCCTGCGGCCATGCGCCATCGGGACGCTTGATCATCTGCGCGCCATTGTCCACACCTTTGGTGGCGTATGGTTGCGGCAGGTCGGCCAGTGTGATTTTACGGCGGATGCCCGGCTTTTCCTGTGTGTAATCGGTAAAAGCCGCCTTGCCAGTAATGACCGGGCCTGATGTCGGGCCTTCGGGGAGCAGCGGGGAAGCAAGTAAAGCAACAGCAGCGAACGTTGCCATGGCGACAGCAACGTTCAGGGATTGTCTCCTCATACTTTCAGTTCCTCCAGCAATGTTTATGGACCCAGCGGCACTTCAGGCTGATCTGGGTGGTCTAACCACTAAGATGCCGTTTGAATCCATGGTAGACGCAAGTTATTTACTACCGCCGGGCGGCAAAGGCAATTGCTGCTGCAGCTTTTCCGGGGGAGTGAGCAAACGCTCCAGCAATTGGGGAGGCAGTGTTGCATGCAGCACTGCGCGATCTCTGTGATGCTCGATCTGAATACTGTCGAGCAGCGGTTTCAGTTCCGCGCCAGTGATACCCGGGGCGACGTTCTCCGCGTTACGGGCGAAATTTAACAGCAGTTCCACAGATTCGGCGGATGCTGTCGCCGCTTCTTCAGTAGGCGCAAGCTCTTCGACGCGCAGCCGCAGCGCCCCTGTCCAGCGCACCGAAGCGATGAAGGTCGAATCAAAATGGATGGGCAGGCGAAAGCCCAGGACGCTCACATCTCCGCTATCGCCAAAGGGAAGGCCGATCTGCCCGATACCCCAGGCAAGCGAGAGCAGCGGCACTTCTTCATAGTGGTCTGTCAGCAGACTGGAGCCGGAAAATGGCAGCGCAGCTGAACGGTAGCGATCCAGCATGGAGTGGATCTGTTCGGCAGTCGGGGTATTGCTCACCGCAACCATGTCATAGCCGAGCAGGGTAACGCGGACTGTGCGGCCATCGCTGGGGACACTGTAGATTGTGTGTCCGGCATAGACTTCCTGAGACGTGGAGATGCCTTCGAGATAACTGATCAGGCGGCGTCCATCGAAATGGCCGACGAAGACCTCGGAGAACGCGACGGAACCATTTGGCCCTGCAGGGTTGGACATGCGGTGCAGCGCGAATGCCGCTTCATCAAGATCGCGCTCGAACTGGATGCCGGTGGCGTCGATGAAGTTCTGGTAGTCGGGGTCGTGCGCTACCGGGTGCTGATCAAAATGTGTAAATGTCCGGATAGGCCGCAGATTGAGATAAACGATGCCGTCCGATTCGGGCAGCAGCCGGGCCGCCTCGGGCGGGGCCTTCTTGCGCAGGTAAACGGCAACAGCCAATAGCAGGAGAATGATCACGACTACGCCAATCGTGATCCTCGTGCGACGGCGAATTCTCAAGAGCGCTCCTTGGTGACTGTCCTCATCATCTCATCCGGCAGTATTTATGGTCAGGAAGGGCGATGCAGGATGGCTTCCGCGATCTCCTCGACGCGCCTCAGAGTAATGCCATTGCGCTGCTCGATGGCCAGTGGATGGTCCGGATCGGAGACGGTGAACTGCGGCCGCCGTCCGACTGCCTGCGTTTGTACACTTACTTCAAGATTAATAGTGTTACCAAAGAGAAAGAGCTCCGTGTTGAGCCAGCCGGAAAATGGCGGTTCGTGCTCGCGCCCGGACACATTCCAGAGATCATTTGTCCGGATAAAGTTTTTTGGGCTGATCTCGGCCCATACACCCCAGATGAATGGCTCATCCAGACCGATGATGGGCACGAGAATTCGTCCGCGCAGGTAAAAATCCCTGCCGTCAATCACGCACTGGTCGGGAGTGATGACCACGCGCTTATCCAACTCGTCCAACGGAATCGCGGTCACGGCCTGAGGAGCCTTCACGCTGTAGCTCAAGGGCAGTACCTCGTGCCATGCCCCACAGACGCTGCACGCAAATCCGTTTTCTAACTTACTGCCCATGTCTTGATTCTTCCACAGGGTATCGGCGGGATGGAGCTTCAGACAGCTTCGCCGGCAAGGGCGGCGCCAACGTTCACCGCGTCGGTGATAATGTCAATGACTCTTGCGATGTCGTTCAGATGCTTTGTGCAGTCTTTGATCTTCTGCTGCTCGTCATGCATTTCCTGGACGAGCGAAGCGACTGTTGGATCATTATCGTGGAATATCTTCTGGAGGCTGCTCCAGTAGTTGCGCCGCGAGGCCACATATTGCGCCATCACCTGGTCACGCTCAGTCTGCGTCGGGCATGCGGCCAGAATCATCGACAAGTTCTGAGTGAGCAACATGTACTGATCTTCGAGGCTTTGCAGCGACGGTCCCATAAGGCGGTTCTCCTACATATGTGAGAGTATGAGCTTCACCCACGCTTCGACATCGGTCAACTCAACAGTAAAGCCGCGTTCGGGCATGCGCCCGCCGGTCGCCAATTCATGCGTGCGTTTTGACAGTTCCTTAAGCGCGCTGTCCATTGCGTCCGAAGCTTTCGCGTGTGCAGCGATGTCGGCTTCGCCCCGTGTCCTGATCTGCTCCTTCGCATAGTCGGCGAGGCCTTGCGGTACTTGTTCGGATGGTGTGCGGGCAGCGAGGCCAAAGGGCTTGAGCGCGGGATCCATGAGACTGCCGGGATCGACCTGGTTCTTGCTCAACAGGTCGAGGGCGATGCCTTGCGCCAGCTCAGTGTATGTGCGGTCAATGGAGTCATAGGCAGGCTTTTCCTGGGAAAACATTTGCGAAAGCGCCGACATGGTGGGCTCCATGCTTTTTGCCATTTTCCGCTCATCGCGTTCCTGGGCGAACTTCGTTAGAATTTGTCCGGCATTCTGCAGTATGGCCGAGGCATTCGCCGCGCCCGGCAACTGTGGGACAGTTGAGAGCGCCATGCCCAGGTTCGCGGCGGAATTTGACACATCAGCGGGCGCTGTCGAGCCGGTGAGCCCTGTGAAAGCTTCGGCCAGATTGGCCAGCTCATGTGCGGCGTCGGCGCGCTTTTCGAGCGCCGCGTGAACATCCTGAAGCTGGGCCATGTCTTGTTGATCGAAAGGTACTCCAATAGTGGCCTGCTGCAAATGTTCCAGTCTGGCGTGGTTGTCAACCAGCGTGGCGAGGGCGTCATAGTAATCGCCGAGGTCTTTCGCCGCCGCAGTCATCTGGTCGGCGACGGCTTTCGCATCGTCAGATGTTTTGCAGGAGACGGCGAGTGCCAGAATCGCCAGGAAGAGTCCTTTTGCCCATGAACATCGCTGATGCCACATGCGTTACCTCTTCCTGGTGAGGAGCATTGCAGTAGGCCTGACGGGAACAAGAGGAGCGCAGCCCTGAGTGGTATCATCCCCGCCAACCAAGCGCAAGAAAATTCATGAGAACACATGCCGCTCCGGATATTTGGGCATTTTGAAGTTAACTGAACTGACAGCTTGATATATGCTGCTGACCAGTTCCACTATTGGTTGGCGCGTTCCCCCCGCGAAAGTGATACAAGGGCCTGCTATTCGAGTCCAAGAGCAAGCGAGCCAGCAATGAAACGAAAGACGTTATTCGGCCCAGTGGACAGGCGAAGGGCCGTCTCACAGCGGTTAGGCGATCCCGGCGCAGATCTTGCCGGCATGGAAGCCGATAGCTGGCAGGAGATGGACGAGGAGCAAAGAGCCAAACTGATCGAGTACGTCAATCTCCGCTACACCGGCTACCTTAATGATCTGTATGAATCCGCGAATATCTGCGTCGAACGATACGATGCATCCACGGCCCGGTATCGTATCTGGCGACACATCATCATCATAGGGACTGGCATCGTCGCTATCATCAATCTTCTTGCTGCCAATAGAGATCATCTTGTCTTCTGGTACTTGAAAGGAAATGCGATACCTATTCTTGCGGCGATAGCTGCACTGGTGCTCGCTGTTCTCGCCAATCTCGAGACCTTCTACAATTCGGCCGAACAGGCACAAGCCTATCGCGAGTCGAGAGAGTTATTTCTGGACGCGGCCCGTGAGTTCGACCGCGTCTGGAACGTCTCAGTCGTGCATCTCGGTGATAGCGCCAAAGCCTACGCTAACGCAATTGAGCTCTACAAACGCATAGTTGCCGCCGACCGTGATTTGAGAGGCAAGTTCAAGGAACTCACCAAAACCGAGTACAAGAAGTAGCAGAACCATGTCTACGCAATCCACCGATTTTGCAGGTCTGGCCGGAGGTGGCGCCAGCGGCGCGCTCGCCTACTCCTATACGCCAAGCCCGGAGGAAGCAAAAGAGGCAGGAACATATCAGAACAACCGGCAGGGAATTTTGAAGATGAAAGTCATTCTCGAGCCCTATATTCCCCCTCTGATCAAAAGGCCCGGGATGAAGCCACGCTATTAGGAGACTGTCATCGAAAAGCAGCAAAAAACCGAGATCATCGCCTTTTGCAGTGGCAAGGGTGGCACCGGCAAGACGCTGATGTGTTCCTGCTTTGGGTATGCCCTGGTGCGCGGCGGTCAGAAGGTGCTGATGATCGACGGTGACCCGGCCACGGATGGTCTCTCTCTGTTCCTGCTCGGTCCCAAAGGAAAAGATTATGTGGTGAGATCTTTTTTCCCAATAAATACTTTTGTCGGGATCCTGCACGACTTCCAGAAGACTTCTAATGTTTCTTTTGAACCGCACACGATCCATCGCCGTGCGGAAGATGACCACGGCGTCTCATATGATGCCATCATCAGTGGCAAAGGACTCTATGGCGACGAAGCTGAACTGACCGCGCAGCTGGCTGTGCCCGATCTCGATCAGGCCACATTCCGCGCTGGAGTAAAAATGCTGTTTGACGCTCTCCGCGCATCTGGAGAGTACAGCTATGTTCTTGTTGACACCCGCGGCGGCTTCGCATTTGAAAGCACAGACGTCTGCGCTCTGGCCGATAGCTTCATCGTGGTCACTGAACCCGATGTGACTTCTTTCTACCAGGACAGAAACCTTGTCAGCCGCATCAACCGCGCAGCAGCAGAGATGCAGTCTCCATCGGTTCTGCGGGCCATGGTCATAAATAAGGGAGTTGATGTCATCGACCGAAAAGACAGACCTTATCTCGACAACATCGAAGTCTCTTTCCGCAATGAGCTGACGAAGGAATTTAATATTCCGTTTCATACGACGCATGGTGTTCCCGTCGATATCGATGCCCTGCTTGCCTATAAAACACAGAAAATTCCATATATCTATGCTCCCGGTTCCCTTTTTTCGTTCGCTACGCTGTCGGCTTTTTCCGACATCCTTGAGATCGTGACCTCGCGCTGGTCCACCGAGCAGGTCGACAAATGGAACGAGTTGGTAAACAAGGTCACGGCTGCGGTAAAGGAAAAGAGCGCGAAGGAACAGCGGCTGGAAGAGGAAAAAGCAGGTCGCGAGCGCGAGTTCGAAGAATTGCGAACAAAGATACGCGAGCGTGATTCGGCGCTGGCTGCGCTTGATCGCGAACTTACTCAGCAAAAGCGACTTTACGAACGGGAATTCGAGAGAACTACGATGTTGCTCGAGCAATCGGTTACCGTTAAGCCTCCCCTGACTTTTCGGAAGGAGAAAACAGTAGCTTCCAGCGAAGATGTTGCGCCGACTTCCGAATTGGCGGCTGAGGTTCAGCCTATCCCTCTAGCGACTGCGAGTCCCGCGACTAGACGTACAAAAGCGGCTGTGATCAGCGGGTTGCTCATTTTGCTGGCCGCAGCGCTTGTATTCCTTGGATACCTGTATCGTTCTCACAAAACGCAAAACACACAACAGAACCAGACGCGGGACGCAAATGCAGCCGCTACATCGTCCGGTTCGCAGTCGAATCAGGGCAGTTCAGCAAGCCAATTCGACTTAGGAAACTATGCTGTCCTGATATCGCCCAGCATCAACCAAGCCGACCATGTACACAACCAATGTTGGCTCCAGCTGGCAGGAAGCCTCTCTGCAGAAGAAGTGACGCGCGTTCGTCTAGCCGGATATAAGAGAGTCGCTGTTTATTTAAAGTCCGGCATTTCACACGTTGCTGTCTCCTTTGATTCTCAGGACGAGGCAAATGCCGGGCGGAGTGCTCTGGACCAAGCACTCAACAACCCGCAAGATCAGATTTTCTTTTGCAATGAGCGAGTCACCTGGGCCGCTTCCACTGATTCAAGAGAGGCAATGGATGCATGGTGTCCGCTAAAAACTGCTCAAGATCCCGTACACCTGCCGGGAGAATCTGTGCCGGTATGGAGATGCGGAGGAGTGGAGTCTCTCATGCCATCACTTGCACCTTTGTCGACACGTAAGTCCCCGAATTCCAAGCCTCTCAAGTGAGAAAATCTGCCTGAGTCCGCACCGGCAACCGTAATTGCAGAGCGCTTCAGCGTGTGATAACCTTTGAAGCTGTACCCCTCTTTCAGAGGACGCGGGAGTGTCTTTGAAACAAGGAGTATGAGGCTGTCCGGGCTGGCGTAGCTCAGCTGGTAGAGCATCTGATTTGTAATCAGACGGTCGGGGGTTCAAGTCCCTTCGCCAGCTCCAGAAATCCCAGGCCTCGCAAGAGAAGCGTGAGTTCGATTGGCGCGAGCCATCCGCAGTCATTCCACCTGACAGCGTCCCGAGGAAGCCGGAGTGGTTTTAGCCTCCGGAAGGATGGCTGGTGTCTGGGGGAAGTGGAAAACTCGCTCCATAAGGTTTGCACAGGTGGCCGAGTGGTTAATGGCAGCAGACTGTAAATCTGCCGCTCCTAGGAGCTACGGAGGTTCGAATCCTCCCCTGTGCACCAGTTAAGATTTAGGGGCTTGAAGGGCCCAGAGTTGTAGCAAGGGAAGTGAGTTTCACCTATGCAGAATCGAGGCTGGCAGCGCAAAGCGGTCGCGCTCCTCGTTCTGGGAGTGCTCGCGACCTTGGCATGGAGCACCATGGATTCCGGCAAGATTCGCTTGCTGGTCTTCGTGCTGCTTGGCGGGTTTGCTCTTCGGATTCTCCTGACCGCGGGCCGGCAGTCCGATGAGGAGAGTCCGCAGTAAGGTTTTTGGCTGATGTAGCTCAGTTGGTAGAGCACTCCCTTGGTAAGGGAGAGGTCACCGGTTCAATCCCGGTCATCAGCTCCAGGATTGGGAAATGCGCCCAAGGCCGACAGTGGAAAAAGTGCTGTCGGCCCTGTAGCGTGTGAGCGGGAGTAACTCAGTGGTAGAGTCACAGCCTTCCAAGCTGTTGGTCGCGGGTCCGATTCCCGTCTCCCGCTCCAGAATTTAAGTAAGCGGAGTTCGTTGCAATTCATGTTTGAGCAGGCGGTTCTTCCAGTTCAGGACAAGAAGACTTTTGCCGAGGTGGAAAAGGCATTGCACGACGCCTTTGCTCCGGCGAATGCGGCAAAGTTTCTTCATCAGGTGGTGAAGGCAAAGCTGCGCGCGCGGCAGTTCGAGGCGATTCTGGCGCATGGGTTTCTCGGCGCGAAGACACCGGCGTTGTATGGCGCGCTGGGCGATTCTGACCGCGGGCAGATTCGCGAGATGTACCTCGCGTTGGTTGAGCATGTTGCGCCCGAGCTGCGGGCAAAGTATTTGAAGGTGTACGCGTATTACTGAGGAATTTGCATTTGCGCACGCTTCCGACCCGAGCGTGTATGTCGTGATGTGGGAGTTTGAAGTGCGCCAGGGCTGCGAGGCGGCCTTTCTTGAAGCGTATGCCTCGGATGGGACCTGGGCCCGGCTATTCCGGAGATCTCCGGAGTTTCTGGGCGTGGAATTGGTGCGGAGTGTCAAGCATCCCACGCGGTTTTTCACGCTGGATGCGTGGACCTCGCGGGCGGCGTTTGAGGGCTTTCGAATGGAGTACTGCGAGAGCTATGAAACGCTGGATGTGAAGCTGGCAGGATTAACGGAATGGGAGCGCCGCATTGGCGGATTCCCTTCCGAGTAAATTAGGAGACTCGCAATGGCGAAGGAGAAATTTGACCGGTCGAAGCCGCACGTGAACGTGGGGACGATAGGACACATTGATCACGGGAAGACGACGTTGACGGCGGCGATCACGAAGGTGTTGTCGAAGCACAACCCGAACAACAAGTTCCGCTCGTTTGACACGATTGATAATGCGCCGGAAGAGCGGGAGCGCGGCATCACGATCGCGACAGCGCACGTCGAGTACGAGACGGGCAACCGTCACTACGCGCACGTCGACTGCCCGGGCCACGCCGACTACATCAAGAACATGATCACGGGCGCGGCGCAGATGGACGGCGCAATTCTGGTGGTCGCGGCGACCGACGGCCCGATGCCGCAGACCAAGGAGCACGTTCTGCTGGCCCGCCAGGTGGGCGTGCCCTACATCGTGGTGTTCCTGAACAAGTGCGACGCGGTGGAAGATCCGGAGCTGATCGACTTGGTCGAGATG
>NZ_DASQIX010000072.1:0-13536 GCF_035631355.1 Alloacidobacterium sp. | reverse complement strand
GGGATATTTACCGGAGAATGGGCCGACCTGGTTCGGTTGCACGGGGACGACGGTGGTGAAGTCGTTGCCGGCGTCGAGGTTCACGAGGCGGTTGTCTTTCTCTGAATAGGGTGAGAAGTATTCATAGCGCAGCCCGGCGAGGACGGTGAAGTTCGGGAGCGCCTGCCAACTGTCCTGCGCGAAGAAGTCCCAGACGTTCGCGCGCAGATAGCCCTTCTGATAGGGGGCCTGCAAAGCTGTCTGCTGCGGAAAGCCGAGGAGCAGGTCGGCGAGGTCGGAGCCAGTCGTGGAAACGCCGGTGGGGGTTGTCGCTGATGAGCCGGGCTGGTGGGTGAAGAGTCCGGTGAAATAGAAGCTGCCGGTAGAGTTGGCCTCGCCAATCATGTCGAGGTGCACGCGGCGGTAGTCGCCGCCAAATTTGAAGTTATTCTTCTTGTGGATCCATGAGCTGGATTCGGTGACGGAAATGGTCTGGTTGACGTGCAGGTTCGGCTGCTGCTCGTTGAGTCCGGTGAACTGCGTGAAGGTGAGGCTGGGCAGGCCGTAGTTGAGCGGGCTTGCGGGTCCATTGAAGATGTTGATGCCGAGCTGACCGGCAACATCAGTGGTGTTGGTGAAGTAGTTGAGGAGTTGCGTGTCGCTGCGGTTCCATCCTGCAGTGAGATTGTTGGTGAGCTTGTTTTTGCCGAGGGTGTAGCCGGCCTGCACAGAATATTGATGCGTCTGCTGCTTGCCGCCGAGGTCAGGGAAGATGTTCAACTCATCAGCCGCGTTGTGACTATAGTTGAAGTTGGCGTTGATGGTCTGCCGCCAGGTGTTGGTGCCCTGTCCCATGACCTGACGGATCATGCCGATGATGGGCGAGCCTCCGGCGCTGGAGCCGAAGTTATGGATGAAGCGCACACCTACGTTGGTGGTGTTGGTCTGCGCGGTGGAGATGCGCTGATAGTTCTGGAATGCTCCGGGAAGGTTTTGTTGCGGGATGTAGGTGAGCAGTCCGGTTGCCTGCGGAGCAATACATGCTGCGGGTATGACATTGCCGATGAACGGCTGTCCGGGCGTATTACCGTTGGCTGTGCAAAGCTTTCCTCCCGGCGCGGTCAACGGATTATAGATGGTGATGGGCTCACCGCTTTGGGTGGTCAGCGCGGAAAGGTTGCCGGTGCGTTCAAGCGCGGTAGGTACAGTTCCGTACTGATTGAAGGGTGATGAACTGTGGTTGCCGGCAAGGGTGAAGAAGAGAAAATCCTTGGTGTCTTTGGCCAGGATTTTCGGAATGTAGGGCGCGCCGACAAAAGTGAGACCAAAATGATTTGAGGCATAGGCGGGCTGATTCAACGGCGCTCCACGAATGGAGAATGGCTCGGCGTTGAGGGCGGAGTTACCGCCATTCCAGAAGATGGCTCCGTGGGGCTGGTTGGGCTTGAAGTTGCGGAAGTTGCCACGGATGCGAATGGCCCCACCACCTCCACCGCGTGGTCCGCCTCCACCTCCGCCCGGTCCTGCCATAAAGAAACTGTCTCCACCAGCGCCTCCTCCACGTCCGCCGGGCGTTTGCGAAAGCGACTGCTGGAACTGGGCGTCTTCCATGTTCTGGCGCATTTGGCTGAAGTCGATTCCGGCGAATGGATTTGTCGTTCCGCTCTGTCCGCTGACCGCGACTGATTCGTTGGAGAAGTCAGAGTTGTTGGCGAGCGATGGAAGTTGCGTGTCGGAACCGCTGTTGCCGCCTCCGGCCTGGATCAATCCTTCTGCCGCGCCGAGCAGGTTGAGGTTCTGGGCACCGCTGCCGGCAAACTGCCGCAGACCCTGCGCAATCTGGGCGGCCTGGTCGGTACCGCCTTCCTGCTGCACGGCGCGCGATGCGAGCACGAGCGAGAAGTCGGCCTGTTGATCACGCGATGCGGCATTCAGCAAAGCTTCTTTCGTGATGGCCGCAAAGGCGGCAAAGTCCGTCTTGATGACGTAGCGGCCATTCTGGGGAATAGCCAGCGAATACGCGCCGGTAATGTCAGTAACTGTGCTGTACTTTTTCCCGGTCAGCGTATTGGCGGCTGTGATGCTTACACCGGGAAGAGGAGTGTTTCCGGATTTGACAACACCGTGAATGGTTCCACCAGCCTGGACCGTAGTGGTTGTTGATGCGGGCGCAGGCGTTTGCGCAATGCAGGTTGCCGAAATGGTCAGCAGGAGATTAAGAGTCAGCAATCGGAGCACGGATAAAATCCTTATCATTACTGCGGTTGCTGCTGTGGCTGCGGTGCTACGGCACTATCGTGATTGGGCCCTTGGCCCATCGGTCTGTTGCGGGGTTCAATTACGGTAAGCTGTGTAGCCAGGAAGTTGCCGTCTTTAAGAGCGCCGCGCGATGTGACGGTGTCGCCTACTTTAATATCGGCCAGCGTGATACTTTCGCGGTGCTTCTGGAAGGACGTGTTCTCATCAACGGCGATGGTCTGCGTTTTTTTGTCGGGGCGCTCGATGGTGAGAGTGAGGTCATTGATGGCTGTGATCTTGCCCGCGGTCCAGGTCTTGCCGAAGTCGGCCTGCATTTGCTTCATTCGGGCCACTTGCTCGGCGTCGAGGACGGCGAGGAAAACCGCGCCGACGGTGTGCGCCTTGTCATCGACTTCGCCGCCGGTCATGACGACGTCTCCGACGTGGATGTCCGCTGCCTTGATTGGCTCGCGGTCCTTCATGATGTGAGTGTTGGGGCCGGTGGCGATTTTGTAAGTGGTTCCGTCCTCGGCCTTGATGATGAAGTCGCTGCCAGAGATGGCAGTGACCGAGCCATGAACAGCGGTGCCCATGCCGAAGAACCTGCCTCCGCGCTGGCTGCCCTGGCGTTCGTATTGGCCATCAGGCTGCTGGGCAAAAACTGGCGTGAGCGCCAGAGAATAAAGAAGCAGAATTGATGCAAGCCTAAGATGGGTCGATTTCATGGAGTGCTTATACCTTTTGGCACAGAAGCGAATAGACCATTCTGGACTATCTGATAGACGTAAAAAGTTGGCCTGGGGTCTCATTGGTGGTCATTGAATTTTATTTGGGAATACGCGTGGATCGGGCTTTTTGTTCAAGGGTTTGCCGCTATCGGGTAAACTGCCGGAAATGTCGCATATTCAGGATATAGCTCATACGGAGGCGCACTTCGAATCCAGCAACGTAGTGCGCGATATCGTAATTGGGATGGCGGATGGGTTGACGGTTCCATTCGCGTTGGCCGCGGGGTTGTCGGGAGTCGGAGCTTCGACGCACGTTGTGGTAATCGCGGGGCTGGCAGAGATTGCCGCCGGATCGATTGCCATGGGGCTGGGCGGCTATCTGGCATCGCGCGGCGACGCGGAGCACTATGCAAGCGAGCGCGGGCGTGAAGAGATGGAGATTGTGGACCGCACGCGTGATGAAGAGCAGGAAATATACGAAATCTTCGAAAAGTATGGCGTTACTCGGGCCGAGAGCGATCCGGTGCTGCAGGCGCTCAAGCGCAATCCCCGGTCATGGGTTGATTTCATGATGCGCTTCGAATTGGGGTTGGAGGAACCGGAGCCGCAAAGAGCGCGGCAGAGCGCAATTACTATCGCCCTTTCATATATTGTGGGAGGGCTGATACCGCTAGCGCCTTACATGCTGCTTCAGGACGGTCTCCATGCACTGGCGGCGTCGGTGGT
Source organism: Alloacidobacterium sp. (assembly GCF_035631355.1). Classification (NCBI taxonomy): domain Bacteria; kingdom Pseudomonadati; phylum Acidobacteriota; class Terriglobia; order Terriglobales; family Acidobacteriaceae; genus Alloacidobacterium; species Alloacidobacterium sp. Next base: position 9,865 of record NZ_DASQIX010000072.1, on the reverse strand, counting down.
GACAACACTTCTTGCACTGCTTGCATTCGGCGCGGTAAAAGGGCGAGCGACCGGGGCGGGAATATTACGAAGCGGGTTGCAGACGCTTTTGATTGGCGGTCTTGCCGCGGCAGCAGCATACGGGCTGGCGCGGATGTTTCAGATGAGGTAGAGAACTTCGTAATTCGGGAACCAGCATCTGGTCTCCCACCCTATCACGCAACAGAAGCGCGATATGATGGGGCACCCGGTATCTTTGGCTGAAATGTGTTGTCGGTGCTTTTTCGAGCAACGTCTTACGGCAAACGGTCTCTAATGAAAGAGTAGGAACGAGGTCCTGATGAGTTCACTGGCGACCCCCACCGCCGCAGCTTCTTTGTCACAGAAGTTCTGTAATGTGCGGCGGCAGAGCGAGCTGCTCTGTGCGCCGCTTTCTCCTGAGGACATGATGGTGCAGTCGTGCGCGGAAGCAAGTCCTGCGAAATGGCATCTGGCTCATACAACATGGTTCTTCGAGACATTTATCCTGCGGGAGCTTGATACCGAATATCGTCCTTTTCATCCCGATTTTGTCTGGCTTTTTAATAGCTACTACAACACGGTTTCAGACCAGCCCGAGAAAAAGCTGCGCGCCTCGTTTTCGCGTCCCGGAACGCAGGAGATTCAGGCGTATCGCAAGTATGTAGATGCAGCCTTGCAGATGCGGCTGCGCAATGGCGTCTCCGAAACAGAGCAAAGGGTGGTGTTGGGACTGCACCATGAGCAGCAGCACCAGGAACTGCTGCTGACTGACATCAAGCATGCCCTGTGGACAAACCCTTTGCGTCCGGCCTATCTGGAGCTGCCGTTCGAGAACCTGAATGCGGCGGCAGCGAAGATGCAATGGTGCGATTATACCGGTGGTCTTGTGGAGATTGGCCATAAGGGCGATGGCTTTTGCTTCGACAACGAATTGCCCCGCCATCGTGTCTACCTGGAGCCTTTTTCGCTCGCTTCGCGGCTTGTGACCTGCGCGGAGTATCTGGCGTTCATGCAAGATGGAGGCTATCAGCGGTCTGAATTGTGGCTTTCAGAAGGATGGCAGGTGGTTCAGACCGAACGCTGGCGCGCGCCGCTTTATTGGTATCAGGATGCCGATACCGAAGAATGGCATGTGTTTACGCTACGCGGCGAGGTCTCGCTGAACGATCTGGCTCAGACCGCGGTGTGCCATGTGAGTTATTTCGAGGCTGACGCCTATGCACGCTGGGCGGGAAAACGGCTTCCAACAGAAACGGAGTGGGAAGTTGCCGCATCTGATGCAGGTGTGGACGGAAATTTGCTAGAAGACGGCATTTTGCATCCCGGTATTGCGGCGGGGAGTCAGATCTTTGGCGACACATGGGAGTGGACAGCAAGCGCATATCTGGGATATCCGGGCTTTCACGCACTGCCGGGTGCGCTGGGTGAGTATAACGGGAAATTCATGTCAAACCAGATGGTGTTGCGCGGCGGTTCATGCGTGACTCCGAGGACGCATATACGGGCGAGCTACCGGAACTTCTTTTCTCCAGCAACGCGCTGGCAATTCTCAGGTATTCGTTTAGCCAGGTAGTTTTCGAGGAGCGGAATCGATGTACGTTCTTTCCTGTCCACATTTGCCTGAGGGGGCGCAGACTCCGGTTGGCTCCGAAGTGTATCGAGGGCTGACGGCTAGGCCGAAGATGTTGAGCCCATGGCTCTTTTATGACGCGCGGGGCTCGGACCTTTTCGAGCAGATAACGGAATTGCCGGAGTATTATCCGACACGCACAGAGCGCTCAATCCTGAGTGCGCATGCCGACCAGATTGTGGCTGCGGCGGCGGGCTGCGAACGGCTCACAATGATTGAGCTGGGCGCGGGCACTGCGACCAAGACGGGGTTGCTGTTGAAAGCGGCTGTCCGGCTTCAGGACGAGGTGACATATCACGCGATCGATGTCTCCAGAACAGCTCTGGATGAAGCGAAACGACGCATAGAAGCTGAGCTCGAAGGCGTTGCAGTTGTTCCGCGCGTGGGCGATTATACCGAGGGATTAGGGCGAGTCGAGGCGGATGGGCAGCGGCGCATGGTGCTGTATATCGGATCTAGCATCGGAAACTTTGAGCCTGAGGACGCGCTGCAGTTATTGAGAGACATTCGCAGAGAACTGAAGGCGGGAGAGAAACTGCTGCTCGGCGTGGATATGATCAAAAACTGCGAAGTGCTGCTGCGCGCCTATGATGATGCTGCCGGGGTCACGGCAGCCTTCAATAAGAATGTTTTGGCGCGAATCAATCGCGAACTGGGCGCAAATTTTAATCTCGACCTGTTTCGTCATCGCGCGCTCTGGAATGAGGAGCGCTCGCGCATTGAAATGCATCTGGAAAGCCGAATAGCGCAGCGGGTGGTGGTTCCGGCACTGGAACTGGAAGTGAAACTGCAACGGGGCGAAACCATTCATACCGAGAACAGTTACAAATTTCGCGACGAAGGCGTGATTGAGATGCTGGAGCGCGCGGATTTCTGCCTGAGCGACCACTGGACGGATAATTGTGACTGGTTTGGGGTCTATCTTGCGACTGCATGGTAGTCGCCGCTCTTTCCGCCAGTTTTGCGTTCCAATCTGACTTCGCGGATGACGATGCTCTTATCGAGCGCTTTGCACATATCGTAGATCGTCAACGCCGCGATGGAGGCGGCGGTCAGTGCTTCCATTTCGACGCCGGTCGGACCAGTTGTTGCAGCTTTGCTGCGAATGGCGATGCCATCGGATGTAATTTCGGTGATCACGTCAATAAAGGTCAGCGGCAACGGGTGACACATCGGAATCAGATCTGAGGTCCTTTTGGCAGCTTGGATTCCAGCAAAGCGGGCTATTTCCAGTGGATTGCCCTTTGGATTCTTGGGCAGCGCGGCAAGGACTTCTTTTGAAAGCACAACGAAGGCCGAGGCCTCCGCTTCGCGTCGTGTTGCGGCTTTGGCGCTCACATCGACCATCCTTGCTTCGCCGGCTTCGTCAAAATGCGAGAGCTTGTTCATGGAATTAGCCTAAACCAGCAGCACGGAAACGCAGTCACCGGCGGCGAGTTTCTCTGCGTCTGATGGAATGACAACGAAGCCGTTTGCGCCGGCAGTGCTGGCGAGATCACCGGAGCCTTGCCATGAGATGATAGCGGCCTGAGGCGCGGCGATATTGAAGTCAACTCGGGCGGGCAGAAAGCGCGTGAGTCCAGGCTTGACTCGGTGGTCGTGAGCGAGTCGCGCAAGCATGAAGCGCAGGCCGGGATGGGTTTCTCCGCTGAATGCGGCGATGAGCGGCTGGGGGAAGAGCAGAAACGTGACCATGGTGGAGACGGGATTGCCCGGCAGTCCGAAGAAGTATTGCTGCGGCAGCTTTCCGAAGACGACTGGGCGACCTGGCTGGATTTTCGCTCCGGTGAAAAGAAATTCAGCGCCGAGCGACATTAGCGCTTGTTCGACGAAGTCGTATTTTCCCATGGATACGCCGCCAGAGAGCAGCAGCAGATCACAGCCGGATGCGCTGCGGATAGCGGACTCGATTTCAGGCTTGTCGTCGGTAGCGACAGGGAGGATGACGGGCTGCGCTCCGGTGAGCTTTGTCTGCGCCGCTAATGAGTAACTGTTTGAGTTACGAATCTGATGCGTGAGCGGAGTGTGATCTACGGGCACCAGCTCATCGCCGGTGGCGAGGATAGCGACACGCGGACGGACATAGACGGGAACGATTGCATATCCGCAGGCTGCAGCGGCTGCAATGTGCGATGCGGCCAGGCGCGTTCCCGCAGATACAATGACGCTTCCGGACTTCGCCTCAGCACCTGCCGGAACGATGTTTTCTCCGGGTTCGACAATGCGGTCCGAATCAACAAGCAAGGTATCTTCGTTCGTCTTGATGTGTTCCACCATTACGACGCAGTCGGCTCCAGTGGGAACGGGCGCTCCAGTCATGATTTCAATGGCTTCCCCTGCGGCGAGTGGCACCCCTTTCCATACATCTCCTGCTTTTAGCTGGCCGACAATCTGAAGCGGCTTTGCTCCGTCTATGTCTGCTGCGCGGCAGGCGAATCCATCACGCGTGGAGCGCGGGAAGGGCGGCTGATCGCGGTCAGCAAGAATAGGTTCGGCAAGGACGCGATGGAAGGCTGCCAGCAGCGGGACTTGTTCGACCGCCGGCTTGTGACGGAGTACTCTTTCAACTTCTTTTCTAACTGCGCGGGCTGCGTCGGTGTATGTGAGGACGATGTCGGGCACGAGTTGATTTTAGGATATTGCTTTCCCATCCTGTCGCAAAAACCGCGACAGGATGGGGCACACAGCAAATAGTCAATGTGTTGAAAGAAGAATCACGGAACTGCAGGTCCCTTCGGCTGCGCTCAGGGCAGATCCTTCGACTGCGATTGCTCCGCAACCTTCGCTCAGGATGACAAGTTTTAGAAACAAAAAAGAGCGCCCGCTGGCAGCTGCGGCGCTCTTTTTTGAGTAAAAGGTTTGAGGCTAGCTCTTTTTGCCCGCCTTATAGCTGCTCTTGATCGTTTGGCCGGATTCCTGAAGAACGCTCTTGACTTCAGGGGCGAAGGGGCCGTCGGGAGCAAGCTCGAGATATTTCTGGTACGCGTCTGCGCACCCGGGAGGCAGGACAATCTTGCCTGTCTTCTGATCGACGGTCGCCTTGTTGATGAGCGCCTTGCCCTTCAGGTAGTAGGGGATCGGCTTGGTGGGATCGGCGGCGATGGCTTTATCGGCTGCGGCTACTGTACCGTCCACCTGTCCAGCGCGGTCCATGATGATGGCTTCATTGGTGTAGTACATGGACGATTGCGTCGGGTTGAGCTTGACTGCTGCATCGTAGGCGGCCGCAGCGTCAGTGGGTTTGCCTTCATTGGCGAGGACTTCGCCAAGAGCATTCTGGGCGCCAGCTTCAACCTCGGGATTCGGCTTTTTGCTGGCGGCGTCGAGTTCGACGGCCTTCTTCAGTGAAGCTTCGGCATCGCTGTTCTTCTTCTCGCCTGACTGTGCCACACCAAGTTCAAGCCACAGCACGGCGGCGTCAGGCTTCGCCTGGGTGTCCTTCAACATTAACTGCTCAGCTTCAGCGAAATTTTTGTTCTTGTTGTCTGTGCGCGCCTGAGTCAGGTCCGCGTTCAGGTTCTTGATGGCCGCATTTTCCTTCATGACCGTAGCATTTTTGGACTTCAGCTCTTCAAGCTGTTTGCGCTGCTCGGGCGACAGATGCGACATGTACTCGGCGCGGGTCATGTCGAAATCCTGGGCGGTGTCGGCCCCGGCAGCTATCTTTACTTCGGGAAACTGGTCGAGCACCTTGTCGGCAGGCGTGTCGGGACGGCGCAGAGAAAGAGTGTATGTGCCTGGGGCGACGTTGTCGCCCTTATAGTCGCCGTTCGCGTCGGAGTTGAAGGTGTATTTCGCGGTCTTGCCGCCATCGGTGGAGAGGGTGACGATGCCGTCCGTGATGGCGACGCCAGCCGGGTCCTGAATGTGGCCATGTATTTTGCCGGTTTCCTGGGCGAATGCGGGGGTGAACAGCGCCGATACCAATGCGGCGAGTGCAACCGCCATCCAGAGCTTTGTCTTTCTCATAGTTCTTCTCCTTGAAGGAGCGGGCGACGGTTGATTTGTTGCGCTCGTCCTTCGGTATTCAAAAAATCTCTTCTCTGGACCGGGTTCATGTTCCAGCGGTACCAGCTTCTAACTGCGATGCGCGGCGTAGGGGATTCGGTCTTCCGATCCGGCTTCTGCGAATGCGCGGAGGCGGAGGACGCAACTCTCGCATACGCCGCAGGCGAATTCCTCGCCTGAGTAGCATGACCACGTTAAATCCAATGGCGCGCCAAGTTCAAGGCCAAGCGCCACGATCTGCTTCTTCCGCATATGGATGAGCGGAGTGACAACTTCGATGTCTCCCTCTTTTGTTCCAGTGCGGATAAGTTGCTGAAAGGCCTCGTAATAGGCCGGACGGCAGTCCGGGTAGCCGGAACTGTCCTGCTCGACCGCGCCAATGAAGATTTTTTTCGCGCCAAGGACCTCAGCCCAGCTTACGGCTGCTGACAGGAAGTGCGCGTTGCGGAAGGGGACATAGGTCACGGGGATCTCGGCGCCGATCTGGCCGTTTTCTGAGACTTCGGGGACGGCGATGCTGGCATCGGTAAGGGCGGAGCCGCCAATGCGGCGGAAGAGGTCGATCTTCAGATGCAGGAAGTTCTTGAATCCGAGCGTGTTAGCTATAGACCGGGCTGAATCGAGTTCCTTGGCTTCGGTGCGCTGGCCATAGCTGAAGTGGATTGCGTAGGCATGGTAATTGCGTGCGGCCAGTGCGGCGCAGACACAGGAATCCATGCCTCCGGAGAGGCTCACCACGGCCTTGGTGGATGTGGGCATCACTTCTTATGGTAACGCGATCGACCCTGTCAAAATGCTTTTCCACCATTCCTGAAAGGCAGCCAGGGATCTCTCGCATTGCAGGCGATGGCGTTCTTTCTTGTCCCGAATTTTTTTGCGCAGCTCTTCTTCGAGTGGAATTAATAGGTCAAAAGTAATGTTGGCGGGTTGGAAGTGTTTCGGGTCGGCTTTTGTGATGTAGTTCACGAGCGAGCCTAATGCGGTTTCGCGAGGGACCGGTGTGGGAGTTGCGCCTTGTGCGGCGGCTGCGGCGTAGAGCCCGGCGAGCAGGCCGGTGGCGATGGATTCGGTGTAGCCTTCGACACCGGAGATTTGACCGGCGAAGTAAATGTTGAGGTGATCGCGCAGGTTGAGCGATTCTGTCAGCACGAGCGGAGCGTTGATGTAGGTGTTGCGGTGAATCTGGCCGTAACGCAGGAACTTTGCGTTTTCGAGGCCGGGAATGAGGCGCAGCACGCGGGCCTGTTCGACGTACTTGAGGTGGTTCTGAAATCCAACGAGATTGTACGAATCCGCGCGCAGGTTTTCGCAGCGTAGCTGGACGACTGCATACGGAGTTTTTCCTGTGCGCGGGTCACGCAGGCCGACGGGTTTCATGCAGCCGAAGCGGAGGGTGTCGCGGCCGCGGCGAGCCAGTTCTTCAATCGGCAGGCAGCCTTCGAAGTAGCAGAGCTTTTCCCACTCTTTTTCCTGCACAGTTTCGGCAGAAATGAGCGCGTCGTAGAAGGTGTCGTACTCTTCTTTGGTGAAGGGGCAGTTGATGTAGTCGGCGGTGCCCTTGTCCCAGCGCGCGGCGAAGTAGACGCGGTCCATATTGATGGAGTCGGCTTCAACGATGGGGCTGATGGAATCGTAGAAGGCAAGGTGGTCGCTGCCGGTGAGGCGGGCGATTTCGTTGGAGAGCGGGGATGAGGTCAGCGGGCCACTCGCGATGATAGTGATGCCGTCTTCGGGGTAAAGTTGTATTACTTCTTCGCGGTGGACGGTGATACGCGGCTCGTGCTCGATGGCTTCGTTGATACGGCACGAAAACTCGACGCGGTCAACGGCGAGAGCGTGTCCGGCGGGGACGGCGCTTGCGTCGGCGCAGACGAGGAGCGGCGATCCGGCGCGGCGCATCTCCTGCTTGAGGAGCCAGGGCGCAGTGTTTTCGCTCTCGGATTTGAGCGAGTTGGAGCAGACGAGTTCGCCGAAGTCGGCGGTCTGGTGCGCAGGCGTGGAGCGCACTGGACGCATCTCGTAGAGGTCTACGTCTAGGCCTGCGCGCGCGATGATGAGCGCGGCTTCCGGGCCGGCGAGTCCGCCCCCAATGACGCGGATGGGGTTCACGCCGATACCTCAGTCGCAGCAGCGAGCGCTTTAATTGCGTCGCCGGTCATGCGCATGCGACGCCAGTCGGGCAGCATAATGGCGCCGATGGAGTTGTAGAAGTCGATGGCTGGCTGGTTCCAGTCGAGTACATCCCATTGGAGGCGGGCACAACCTCGCCTTGACGCTGCGGCTGCGACGTGATTCAGCAGCGCTTTGCCAATTCCTTTTCCACGAAATTTGGGGAGGACGAAGAGATCTTCAAGATGAAGACTTGGCCCTTGCCAAGTTGAATAGATGGGGAAATACAGAGCGAAGCCTGCGGCTTGGCCGTCTTCTTCTGCAATGAGGCATTCGTAGTAAGGGTTTGGACCGAAGCCGTCGCGCAGCAGTTGTTCTTCGGTGATTTTGACCGAATGCGGTTCGCGCTCGTACTCAGCGAGTGCGCGGACGAGCGAGTACATGAGGGCGATGTCTGAGGACATGGCCGGGCGGATGGTGGTCATCCTCTCCATTTTATCGGGGCAGTATCCTTGCGATTTCAGCGAACCAGAAAAAAGCGACAGCAGCGTTCGCTGCTGTCGCTTTCAGGAGGGCGCTCACTTAGAACTGATAGCGCAGACTGAACTGCATCTGGCGGTCTGAGCCGTAAGTGTTGCCCTTGCCCGTTACTTTGCCGAAGGTACTGCTGGTCGGGTTTGTGGTTGGATTGTCGAGGTTGGGGTGGTTCACGAAATTGAATGCCTCGGCCTTGAAGATGAGGCGGTTGTTTTCATGCGCGGGGATAACGGTGAAAGCCTTCTGCATGGCGATGTTCCAGCTCTGGAAGCCTGGGCCATAGACCTGGTTGCGGGTTTCGCGCGGAGAGAAGGTCCCGGCAGCCGGCTTCTGGAAGACATTCGTGGTGAACCAAAGATTGCTGTTGGAGTTGTTCGGTGAGCTCTGCTTTAGCATCTGCACCGGGCCGGTGATGGTCCAGAGCTGGTTGCCCGAGCCGGGACCTACGCCGGCAAAGTCGTCGCCGGTCGAAACAGAAAGCGGATAGCCGCTCTGGAACTGCGATGTTCCGGAGAGCTGCCAGCTGCCGAGGACGTTCCTTGCTGCCCAGTTCGAGGCATGGTTGGCGAAGGGAATGTCCCAGACGTAGTTGATAACGAGAATTTGGCGCGTATCAAAGTCGCTGGGGCCGTAAAACTCCTTTGGGTCGTAATAATTGGGAATGTTAGTGCCAGCGTCAGAGGCGCTATCCATGCTCTTCGACCAGGTGTAAGCGATGCCGAACATCAGGCCATTAGTGACGCGGCGTTTCAGATTAGCCTGCAAGCTGTGATAGTTGGAGACCGCGTCGTTGGTCTCCTGCTGGATGACTGAGAAGCCCTGGTAGGGGCGAAGAGCGTCAGGCTTAGCCACGCTCGGATTGGCCTGCCGAGTGCCCGGCAGCAATTGATTGATGTTCTCCAGATGCTGGAGGTGCAGTCCATGCCTGCCTACATAGCCGAGAGTGAAGACTCCGATGCCGGTAAATTCACGCTCTGTGGTGAACGTCCAGGTCCATGCTTCCGGAGAAGGGAAGTGATAGGCATAAGACGTCATGTTGATGGGGTAGTTGTTGGAGCCAACACCGCCGGGATCATCTACACCGCCATAGCTGACGGTGGCGGATGGCTGGAAGGGAGGATTGCCTCCGAGGTGCACGCTGTCGCTCACACCCAGCCGCTCAAAGTAGCGTCCGGCCCCGGCGCGGATGACTGTTTTGGGGTTAATTGAGTAGGTAATGCCAAAGCGCGGCTGGATGTTGGTCCAGACAGTGGGATTGTAGCCGCGATCAAAGCCGTGAAGGCTCTGGTAGTAGCTGTTGTTCAGGATGTCATCGGGGACGTGTCCTTTGGCAACGCTGGGAAAGCCCTTGCCGGGGATTACAACACCATCCATCAGATTCGCGCCGCTGACAAATCCCGTTGTCGGATCCACGGTAGGCGCTGTGGAGGGATCATAGGTTGACGGAGAGAAGACTGAGAGGTTTCCCCACCGCGCGTAGTAAGGCTGCATGATGCTGTGTCGAATGCCGTACTCGATGACCAGGTTCGGCCTTGCGCGCCAGGTGTCCTGAGCAAAGTACTCATACATGTTGCTCAGGAA